>NZ_MKRN01000176.1:0-7933 GCF_001896955.1 Nitrobacter sp. 62-13
ATGTATACGGCGTCTGAAGATGCAACGAGATCGCTGCGCGCCCTGATGAATATCCGCTTGGAGAACAGGTCCCACTCAATCGAGCGCGCTCGAGGCGCTTCGGATTGATCGGGGTGTCCTGATTCTTCGCCTCCGGCTGTTCGCCATCACCTCACTTCGCCCTGACCATTCCGAGAGCCAGTCAGGCTGCCTGCGGCTCGTAACGTGATCCATCTCTGAGGACGGCGAAGATTGTTCTTGCCATGCGATGCGCAAGGCGATGGCGACGACCTTCGTCTTCTTCCGGATCAACATGCTTGATAGCCAATCCGATCCCGGCTCGCGCTTGAGTCTGCGTCTGAGCATGATCTGCGCCATGGCGCCCAGATACAACAAGCGTCGGATATATCTATTACCCATCTTCGAGATCCGGCCCACCCTTTGCTTGCCTCCGGTGGAGTGCGGTTTGGGCGTCAGACCAAGCCAGGCAGCATAGTCTCTCGCACAGTCGAAATTGCCGACATCAGGCGTCGTTGCCGCGATGATCGTTGCCGAGACCATGCCTACACCCGGGATCGTAGCCAGACGCTGGCTTGTCTCGCTTTGCTCGTAGGTCTCTTCGATCTCATCGGTCAGCCGCTCGACCCGCTTGTTCGTCTCGGCCAACTGATCGAAAAGCAAACTCACTGGCATCCGAGCCGCGTCCGGCAGCCGATCCAGTTGGTCCTTTAATCGATCGACGTTCTGCGCGCCCTTCGCAGCTATGATTCCGAACTCCATCATGTGGGCTCGTATTGCGTTGCCGATCTGGGTGCGCTGACGAACCAGAAAGTCCCGCGTGCGATGAAGAACCAGAACCGATGAGCAGGCTTCGCTCTTGATTGCGACAAACCGCATGGAAGGACGCGTCACGGCTTCACAAATGGCGGCCGCGTCCGCGGCATCGGTCTTCCCGCGCTTCACGTAAGGCTTCACATAGGACGGCGGCATCAGCCGGACGTCATGTCCCATCTCCTGAAGCCTGCGCCCCCAGTCGTGAGAACCTGCGCAAGCCTCCATGCCGATCAAGCAGCGCGGACGCTTCTGGAAAAACGCAAGCAACTGACTACGGCGAAGCTGGCGACGCACGAGAACCCGACCGTTCTCGTCTACACCATGGATCTGGAAGACGCTCTTTGCGAGGTCGATACCAACTATGGCAAGCTCGGGCATGGATGGCTCCTGCAAGCGGGACGATGACAGCCAGACTATGGCGCAATGCGACGCCGGAAGCAGGAGCCATCCACACCATCAATCGAGGAGCAGGTCCCAGTGGGAAAAGTGATCCACGCGATCATCGACAACTATGCGACCCACAAGCATCCGAAGGTGTTTCGCTGTGCGAGAAGCGTCCGGCGGGGTTTTTTATCTGGGATCTGCAATCAGGCGGGGCGACCGTCGAAGTCACCTACGGTTGGTGTGTTCTTTTTTTTGCTGAGGGGTCATCTTCGTAGGACTGTTCTTGCCAGCAATGCCACGAGGCCCGAGTTGCTCACGCTGAAGACCGTCTCGGAAAGTGGCGGTTCAACACCATTCGGCTGCCTATGGTTATCTTTGTTCTCGACCATGCACATGCTCCTGGTCAGCTCGCGCTGACGGCCCGTCTCAGACGAGGCGCAAGGGCAGCGGTAGTTGGAAGTCCCGATATCGGCCTTCGTAGCGATCGGTGAAATCCTGAAGGAAAAACGGGATATCTCGGGCTTGCAGGTCGCACCGGCGGCGCAGCTCGCGCGCAACATCTGCAGACACGTCCTGCGACCAATGCTCTCCGGTATTAAAGGCGACGACGCGGCTGGGATTGTTATACTGGCCGGTCAGCAGGTCCTGGATCACCGTTTCCAGGCCGGTTTGCTCGTAGTCCGTCTCGCACCACACGCGCCCGCTTCTGAAATCATCGGCCACCAGATATACCGTCCGGTCACGCTTGCTTGGGACGATCGAAGGCGACCAATTCGGATTCGGCATATCGGAACTCCAATACAACAGAGCCGGGATTCAAGTACGGGTCATCCGATTCGTTTCCGAGGAATTTTCTTACAGCCGCCTTTCTCTGAGAACCCGCCCCCGGCGAGGTTGTGCATTCATTCGGCTTTGCGTTTTTTAATGCCTTCTTAGCCGGGGCTTTTTTTGTTCTCGAGGCTGGTTCTGATTTCAGGCTCTGACGTAGCGCGTCCATGAGGTCAACCACGTTAGGACGTCAAAATCACCAAGGAAATGCTTGATCTAGCCAAGCATATCGTCGACCAGAAGAGCGGCCACTTCGATCCAGAAAAATTTGAAGATGACTACGAGAAAGCCCTGAACGAACTGCTGACGAAGAAGAGGCACTTCCGGCCAACCTTGGCTGCAGCAAATGGCAGAAGATCACACCGTCGCTTCCCGAATCTGATGTGTGGACCGGCATGGGTTGAGTCAATGTCTCCGGGGCATTGAGGTGGAAGCGGGCGAAAACCCATCGCGGCTCGCGGCGAAGAATTCTCAAGCCGCTCCGATCCTGATCCAGCCAACCTGTTGCAATCGGGGGTCCATATACGTCCACACACGATAACATTCATGACTCGATAGGTTGTTGCGACGCGTGTAGTCCTTCAATCTGAGGCGATTGAGCTAGTCTGTGGCGAATTGCTAGTGCTCTCCCCTCAAATGAGGAGCCATCTTCTTCCGCAGACGCTGCTAGAGACGCGCGCTCCTCCCACTGGCCATTGTCGAAGACGAAAGGCTTGTAGCCCTGTGTGGGGTCGATGACGATGGCGCGAATCCAGCCACCGTGCACCAGGTTCTTGACCTTGACCACGCTTTGCAGTGCGCGCCCGGCAAAATCCAGCGGCGCCTCGATAAGGGCAATCAGGCGCATCGGCTCGTGATAGGGCTGGCCGTCGCGCATCACCGTCTGTATCGGCAGGCCCGTGCGCAGATCACTTATGTTGCCTGTCATCACGCCGAAGCGCCCGGCCACGTTGTGATAGACCTTGCTGCCGCTGCCCATGCGGGCATTGTTCACGGTAGAGAAAAAGTACTCGAGGTTGATCCACTCGCCCACCACGACTGGCGCCGCCAGCAGTTTCTCAAGCAAGCGCCCCTTAGGATCGCAGCGCCAGTCATACGACAGCAGGAAGGGACGGCCCTGCAGGTCGGCGGCCTCTGTGAGGCTACGACGCCCGATGATGCCGTACACGTTCTTCGACAGCCCCCACTCGGGCCGCGTTTGCGCCCAGTCCACCGCCAGGCGGTGCGCCATGCGATAGGCCTGCGCTGGCTCGATCGCCTGCGCCTCCGGCAGAAGCTTCGGCATGCGCTCAGCCGCAGCCAGCTTGGACGCGGCGAGCAGGCCGTTACGCAAGCGATCCAGATAGGCCAGGTGACGTGGCGGCAGTACGTCGAGATCGTGCAGTTCGATCGCATCGGTGGTCGTGTTGTGCAGCGCCGGCAGAAACCAGGTGTCATCGGGAATGTTGATGCCCATGCCGCGCAGCCGCTCGCGCACCTCGGTCTTGTTGGCCATCTGCGCCAGCACCCGAGCGTTGATCAGACCGCTGGCGCCGCCGCAGGCGCCGCAATCGAGTGCCGCTTCGTAGGGGTTGTTCTCGGTCTGCCCGCTGTGGCCCACGATGAGCACGAAGCGCGAGAAGGTCTTGGTCAGTCCGATCATGGTCAGGGCGGTGTGCACGTAATTGACCTGCTCGTCGAGCGAGTAGCCGATGCGTCCCAGCCGCACGAGCTGATAATTGGCGTAATCGGCATCGATGCGGTAGTCCTCGCGCAGCTTGTCGAGAAACTCGGCCTCTTGCTTTTGCCAAATGCCGAACTCCGTTCGCAGCCGCGTCGGCCCTTCGCGGTGACGCAGCGCGGTTTCGCGCAGTTCGCGGATCATGTCGTCATCCACCCGCTCGCGCTCGACATGCAGCTCGGCATGCAGTGCCTTGACGATCATCGCCCGCTGCAGGGTGCGGATGATGGAGTCGGCCTGCTCGCGGGTCAGCTTGTCCACTAGCAGGCGGGTGACGGGCTTTTCGGCATCGATGCGGCCGCGCCAGTGGCTGTAGCCCAGCGGCGCCAGGGTCTTGCCGAACAGATCCAACCCGAACAGCATGCCGACCGCTTCCACCGTGACGAAGGGCGAAAGCACCGAACTCTTGAGATCGTGCAGCACATGGCCGAGGGTGCTGACGAACTCTTCATCCTTGGAGTTTAGTGCGGCTGGCAACTCAAGGACCAGGTTCTTGGGCGTGACCACCGCCGGACAGAAGTGACTCTCGCTGCCCTTGCCATAGCCGAGGAAGCCTACGGGCACGCCGAAAAAGCCAGCGATGCCAAAGGTCTGATAGTCGCCGACCCGCTCCAGGTGGCGGCGGATGGGCTCCGAACGCACGTCGATGCAGAACAACGCCTGGGCGAACGGCCGCTTGCCGGCCGGCAAATCCTGCGGCACCTGGACCTGCGCGAGCAGATGATCGATGGCCCGCGCCTCCATCGCCAGAGTCCAGACTACCCCTTCTTGACGCGCAAACTCCTGAAGCCCTTCGATCAATCCCGCGATATCCTCCGCCGAGAGCGCTTCGAGCGCCGGGACGGCCTCCGCCGCGGCGGCCAGTTCGCGCAAAGCGGCAGCCTGTTCCTGTCCGAGACGGGCTTGCCATAATGGCCAGTAGCGTTGCAGCAGAGCCTCGCAGCGCTTGCTGCCGCCGCGCGACAGCGTGTCGTCGATGCGTTGCGCCCAATCGGGCAGCACCTCGCCGCTATGCAACGCGTTGCGCAGGAGGCTCTCCGCGCCGCGCTCATGCAGCACGGCGTCGAGCTGGTCGCGACGAACCGGCGTGCCGCGGCGCCGCGCACTTTCTTCCAGCAGCGCCAGTCCTACCACCAGGCGAATGGCCAGAAGATCGACGACGTCGGCGGGGTAGCGCTGCGCCCAGTAGTAATGCTTGGCGGACGAACGCCAGCGTACAAAGCCAGTCCAGCCGTACAGCCGGGTAAGCACGCGGGTGAAGTAGGCTGGCCAGTCGTCGGCGCCGATGCCCATCTCCTCCATGACGTACACCACTGCACTCTCGGAGTCCTGCACCCGATCGAGAATGCGCCGCACGTGCAGCCCGCGCAGGAACATGCGCGCATTGCGCCGCGCGATCTCGCTCCAGGCGGCGAACAGGCCGCGCTCGCGCCCCGGCATGCGCCACGAGGACTGGTCTTCGTCGAAAAAATCCAGATAACTCTTGATCACCAGCTCGTCGAGTTCGTCGGCCAGGCGGGTACCCCACAGGGCATCAACCGCCTCAGGCAGTGTGCACGCGTGTAGGCGCTGCTCCAGATCGGGCAGGAGTGCGGCTACATCCACCGCCTGCGCGGGCGGCGGCTTCCGGTGCAGCGCCGCAAAGGTGTCTTGCGGCCGCACGCCCGGCATAACTGCATCGCGGTCATGCTCGGCCTGCATCAGCGCCGACAGCCAGCGTGGCCAGTTGATGCCCGGCACCGCTGGCAAGCCTTGCGAGCGCCGCGCGATCTCCTCGATAAGCGTATCCTGCCGCACCTTGCCCTCACGCTGCCAGTGCTGGTAGTTACTGCGCGGCAGGAACATCCGCGCCTGAAACAGCTCCGCAG
Source organism: Nitrobacter sp. 62-13 (assembly GCF_001896955.1). Taxonomy (GTDB): domain Bacteria; phylum Pseudomonadota; class Alphaproteobacteria; order Rhizobiales; family Xanthobacteraceae; genus Nitrobacter. Next base: position 5,614 of record NZ_MKRN01000176.1, read on the forward strand.
CGCGGCGCACCGCCTGCTCGAAGGGCATGTCTTCCAGACCGAAGAGCGGATTGCGGCTAATGAAGGTGCGCATCGGCCAGAAAAACGGCACCGGTTCGCTCGCCACATAGGCGGTCGAACGCACCCGAAGACGCCGCCCGAGGTTCAATGCATCCATCATAACTGTTCCTCCGATAGAATCCAGCGCTGCGGAGCCGCTTCTTCGCTTAGACCTTCAGTCCCTAATGCCCGCGAGACGTCCGGGCCAGGCCAGGTGATTGCGAAGCGAGGGTCGCGGGATGAAGAGTTAGCGGCACTCAGCCGCGCGCTAGCCCGATCATAAGGACGTATTCCGATAAGCCAAAATTGGATCTGCTTATTTATTTTCCAAGTTGAACTTATGTATTGCTAGCTGCTGTGACGGATGCAGAACCCGCAGCGGGTCGAACAAGCTCCTCAAAGAGCAAGGCATGAGAGCCCGGAGCCGGAAGAGCATCGCGCACCGTATCGGCGCGGCGCTTGCTTGGCTTCGATATTCCGCAGAAGCTCATTGCAGGCGTGATGGCCTCATGGCTTAGCGGTGACGATGACCTCGCACTCGCCTTCTTTCCGCGGCGCTCGTTGTTTCGGATGCACTCGCGTTCGTCTCTTTAACCTTGTCGTCACCGATAAATTCGACGGGCGTGCCTTTCTCGACAACCGCTGCCAATTGCAACGCGTCCCAATTGGTAAGTCGGACGCAGCCGTGTGATTCAGTCTTGCTCACTTTACTCGGGTCCGGAGTGCCGTGAATGCCAAATCCTTGTCCGGTTAGACCAATCCAAACGAGACCGACAGGATTGTTCGGTCCAGGCTTAACGGTGAAGGGCTTCCTCGTCTTCACACCTTTGAACTGATACTTCGGGTTGTAATGATAGGTTGGGTTCTTTTGGACACCGGTGACCTTGAGAGTCCCGCTTGGTGCCGGCTTTTCTTCGCTTCCGACCGTGGCCGGGTAGAATGCAAGTAATTGCCCGTCTTGACTGAATGCCTTCACAGTTGCGGCCGTCTTATCGACCTCCAGTCGCGCTACTTTCGCGTTCAGCTCCGTGTCTCCAACTCGCGGCACCACAATCGTCTCTCCAGCCTTGGCGAATCGCGCGTTCGGGTTCAACGCCGCGAGCAAGTCCTCGCTGCTGTGAAAGCGTTCGGCTAATTCCTCTCTGGGCGAGGTATAGGAGAGCCTCCGCAGGTCTTTCATATCCTCCATTTTGGTGGGTAGGCGATCGACAAACGGGCCATTTAGGTCCTGCTCCGTAATTGTATACTGCATCAGGAGATCATCAGGACCATTTGCGGTAAGCTTAGCCCAGAGATCGTCGGTCCATTTCCCCTGCCAGGACGTTCCTTTTGCTGCAGCGAAAGCAACGAGCGCTTTTTTTAAGTTTTCACCGTCTTTGCCGTCGATCTCTCCTGGCGAAAAATGGGCTCTATCGAGCAGGATCTCGATCTTGACCGTTGTTCCGTCTAGGCCGCCTTTCGGTCTTGAGCTAGCTGCCGGTGTGGCGGTGTTAATTGCCTCCGGAGTCAGGGTCCCCGCAATTGCGGTTTGCCAGGGAACTGAAATCGCGAACAGGCTAGTCAGAATAAGAAGACAGACGCGGAGCTTCGATTGCTTGATCATGGTGCCCTTCCTGTTTCCAATAGGAACTCGCAGACGGCAAAGTTGATCCCTCACGAGCAGCACCTTCTGGCCGTCCGCGCGCGCGCCGAGAAGAACGAAGAGCGAGATCGAGTCAGCTTGCGGTCGAGCCGCACGAACCACGGTACCGTCGAGGATCAGGCGCAGCCGCGGGTGAAGCGTCTTCTGTCGACCGAGCATTTCAGCGTCGACGGCACGCTGATCCAGGCCTGGGCTTCGATGAAGAGTTTTAGGCCAGTCGATGGCCCGGACGATCCGCCACCATCGTCGGGCGGGCGCAACGTCGAGCGCGACTTTCGCGGCGCGACGCGTTCCAACGCGACGCATGCCAGCACCACCGATCCGGACGCCAAGCTCTATCGCAAGGGCGCGGGCATGGAGGCAAAGCTGGCCTTTCTCGGCCATGCCTTGATGGAGAACCGCTGGGGGCTCATCGTCAATACCTGCCTGACGCCCGCCAGCGGCCATGCCGAACGCATCGCCGCCTTGGCGATGATCGAGCCGCACGCCGATCGCCCCGTCGCTGTGACGCTGGGGGCCGACAAGGGCTACGACGCAGCCGACTTCGTGAACGAGCTGAAGACGATGAACGTGCGGCCGCACGTCGCCCAAAACACGACGCGGCGTTCTGCGGTGACGCGCGAACCACACGCCATCCCG
>NZ_MKRN01000176.1:8016-63932 GCF_001896955.1 Nitrobacter sp. 62-13
CTCGTCTGCCTCCCGCGATTGCTGAAGCAAGCGGTCTGATCGAGCCGCAATCGAGCCGGCAGAACCGCAACGAACCCTGAAAAGGATCGCGACCTCAACCGATCAGCGATCCATCGTGCCGGAAACCAATGCCCTGCTCTTTGCAAACTGCGATCAGGCCTTCTTCAACAGCCTGTTAATCTAGACGTGCGAAAACGCCGCAATCAGAATTAATAACTTGTTAACCAGCTTGGCTTGAAATGGCTGTGGGCTGATCTCGAAGGTTCCCGCTCCTATCACTGAGTGGGACAGTAGTGGATTACGAATCATGCCTCCTGAGTCTGCATGTACACCACTTCAAACGCGTACGCCCTCAAAGCAACTGGTGTCTCAGTTGATTGGCGCGACCGTCAGCGAAGTTGAGCGAGAACTGGTGTTGCAGACGATCATTCATTGCAACGGCAATCGGACTCGCGCCGCACGCATGCTCGGGGTGTCTATCCGTACGATCAGGAACAAGCTCCGCGAATATTCGGCTGCGGCGGAAACCTATCCGCGCCAGTTGACAAGCAGAGCGCCCCGCACTTCGGGAGCGAAGAAGCCCTCTTCTGAAGCCGCATTTCAATGAAAGGGCCACACGAAAACCGTGCGGCCCTTATCATTCCGCAGCGCACATCCGACGCGAGGTCGACGCGATGGGCAAAAAACTCGGTCCGGAGTTCGGCCAGGGTGAGCGCCGCGAAATCGCCAGAACTATCGACGAGATTGCCAAACGCATTCGCCAGTATCTCGGAATTACGCTTCTGACCCGCCTGCTAACCGGCATTCCCACCGCTTTGTGAGCGTTCACGCACCAGCCCGCAAGCTGATCGTCGTCTTCGAACAGGTGGTTCACTCGTGCGATTGCCCGAAGCAACGATCTGGCGGCTGTACACCTCGGAATTAATGACTCGCTTCATCTGCGGACGCAAAATGCACGGACCAGGTCTTATCGACCTTTTCATTCCGGTCGTTGTCGTCCGGTGGGGAAACGACGATCTCCCTCGTGACGTGTCCGATTCCGTCGAGCACTTCCTTGTAGCGCACAACGGCTGCTTCCGATTGAGCAATGTGAGCTGGGCTTTGAAACCGGTTTCCCGCCAGTGCTGGCGCGTCGTCGGCGCTTCCGCGGCTGCTAGTATGCGGCTAGTGTAGCACCATCCGGACGCGCCAAGCTTCCGGGAGTGACAAAGCTATCGGCGGTGGTCAGCTGCACCGTACCGCAGGCTTTCATCGATTGCATGCCGGTCTCCGCTTCTGCCCTGGTCTTGAAGTCTATTTGCTCGTCGATGGTGTCGGCCTTGGTAGTGGGCCGTCTGTCCACGATCGCGCGTTTCTTCGTCGTAGGATCGCGGACCACGTAGAACTTGGCGGATGCCCCCGTCTGCGCAAACGATCCCGTGGCTAAACACGCAAGCGCGCACAGAGCCAACTTCTTCATGAGTATCCTCCCCCTGCCGTGCCGATCGTTCCTCCTGAGCGCTCATGCTGTGGACGCGGAGTGTGTTAGTAAACGAACGCATGAAAAACGCCCCGCCGAAGCGAACTGGCGGGGCGAAACGGACGCAACGGAATCAATCCTCGTGCTCGTCCGTCGTGCAGACTTTCATGGTCTTCATGCCGGCTTCGGCTTCGGACCGGGTGCCAAAGATGCCATGGTCCACGATGGTTGTCGTAACGGTCGGCTTCTGGTCCACGATGGTGCACCTCTTCGTCGCCGGATCGCGCACAATGTAATATTCTTCGTGAACCGTCGTCGTTTGCGCAAGCGCTGACGTGGCAATACATGCAATGACTGCGCTAAAGGCAAATGTCTTCATCAGGCAGTTCCTCCGTTGAACAACGAAGAACCAAAACGCCGCTTCGCGGCCGTTTGTTCCGTGAGGCATCCGCCTAGCCCGCCGAATCCGTTGAGTGCTCTCGCTATGGGCGGCGTTGCGCCGGTGCGAGTGCGTTACTGGCTAGACTGTTTCTCATTGAATCAGATCACTGCGTAGCACTGGAACTGCTGTTGCCAGTCGAGCGTTTGACGGGCACAGCTGCGGGAAGCAACCGACATTCAATAGCGATCGCAATGGTATCGGAACAATAGCACCCTCGCTCAGTTGCTCAGGGGGGCTCTCGTTTATCAGACCGGTCTATGTGCGCTTCAATGGAGGGAAAGCGCTCGAGCAAACAAGGAGTGACATCGAATGATGAATACAGCAAAGAGCAGGCTTCTGGTCACGACCGCAGCATTGCTTGCCGGTGTGAGCTTTGCGTCGGCGCAAAGCATGAGCGGCGGTGCTAGCGGTGCGGCGAGCGAAACGGGAACGTCGGCGGGCATTCACTCCAAAAGCGGAATGGGTAGCGGCCTTTCTGGTAGTGAGGGCGCTTCTCATCGCGAGGGAATGACACAGGGTCGCAAGTCCGAACCCAGTCAGAGTGGCCGGGCCGAAGGTTCCTCCGCACGCAGCGAACAGCGCGAGGACTCTGGCACCCACGAGCGTAGCCGCGCGGAAGGCCAGCGCGATAGCAGCAAGGGACAGACGGTCGGCCAGGGGCGGTCCGACCGTGACTCCGACCGCGACAATGCGCGCCGTTCGGAGGACTCGAGCAAGGAACAGCGTGGCGCCGGCAAAGAGCGCGCGCAGCACCAGGGCCGAAAGGACAAGGGTCAGACGGTTGGTCAGAGCAAGTCCGAGCGCGACAATGCGCAGCGATCCGAAGATCGCACGCAGGACAAGGGCAAATCCGACGCCAAGGCTGACAGCAAGGCTGATAACAAGTCCAATAGCCAGCAAAACGGATCCGGCATCAAGGGCCAGAGCGCCCAGGACCGGAATTCGAACTCCGGCGTCAATCAGAACGCGGCGCAGGGCGAAACAAACACGCAGGGACATACCCAGAGCCAGACCACTGCCGGCCTTAAGACCCAGAGCGGCAAGAACGTGACAGCACAGCAGCGGACGACGCTACAGACGTCGGTTTTGCACGCCAGCAACGCCCCGCATGTCGACGTGAACTCGATCAATTTTCAGGTTCGTTCCGGCATATCGGTTCCGTCGAGCGTGCACATTGCCTCTGTCTCCACCTATCCAGCGCTGATAGACGTGTTTCCCGCCTATCGTGACGACAGCTTCTTCGTCGTGGAAGACGAGGTCGTGATCGTCGATCGCGATCGCCGTATCGTCGACGTGGTACCGGTAGGTCCGCGAGCGCGCTTCGCCGGCGGCGGTAGCAGCAGTGGGCATGTCGCCGCGGTCGACCTGCCACCGGACGACATTCGCCTCATCCAGCGCGTGTTGATCGATCGTGGTCTCCTGGATGGAGATGCCGACGGTGTGTGGGGTCCGGAAACCCGCGAAGCCCTCACAACGTACCAGCGTCAGCAAGGTATTGCCGTGACCGGCGGCATCGACATGCGCACGGTTTCGTCGCTTGGCGTTTCCGGTCGGCTAAGCCAGCAGGCACGTGAGAGCATCCAGTCGCAGTCTTCGTCGAATGACGCTCAAACCTCAACCGGGGCCAAGACCACTAAGCGTCAGGGGCAGAGCGGTCAGATGAATCAGCCGTCGAACCAGCAGAACGCGACCGGTGAGACACCAAACCAGAATTCTGGCCAGGCGCAGAACCCCGAGGCGCAGAACCCCATGTCTTCGTCTTCGACAACGGGACAAAGCATGCCCAATCGGTCGAACACGACGGGTCAGGCTCACGAACCCTCGCAGAGCGGAAGCTCGTCGACGTCCAATCAGCCGAGTGCGAATCAGAGCACGCCGTCGGGATCATCGTCAGGCTCTCCAGGCCCGGCCCAGCGCAGTGGCCCGAATCACTGATCGATTAGACAAACGGGCCCCGCTTCGGCGGGGTCCCTTTTTTGTGTGCAGACATTTTTTGCTTGTTTGCTCAGTCGAGTTAGGATGCTCTTTCATCATGAAGTCTGCCGCAGCGAGAATGACATTTAACTCGGACCGTTTGATGTTACTCATTAATTCCCATTCGTGAGACGAGCCGTATATTTGCTGCGTCGCATGTGGAGCCCCGAGACACTTCACGCTCCGAAAGACCACCCGAATCGAAATGGCAGCTCTGCACGGTTGAGTGACTGAATGCCTCTTCAATTCCACCGCGTCTTCGACGAGATGCAAATTTGGAGCGCAAACAGCGGCGGCTACTCCTTCACAATTAGCTTCTTCGAAAGTCTTTCCGGTCCCGGTTTTCGCCGCACCTCGGGATACGTGGCATCGTGGTGTCCTCAAGGCCGTGGCCCGATCAAGATCACCGGCTCACCATTTCGGTCTTTCGAAGAGGCCGAAGCCATTTGCGATGCGATGCTGAAAAACCTGGTAAGCGAATAAAAAGGCCGCATCCAAAACGAGCGCTCCCATCTGGTCGTGTTCACGATGAAGCGGCTGCGGATTGATGGAGGCCGTAGGCGCCCAGAGTTCAACTCGAACGAAGCCTTTTCGGGAGTGTTACCGCCGATGGATCGCCGATGGTCGGGACCTAGATCCGCGCACCCAGCACCCCTTCCTTCAGGGTGGAGCGACCGGGGGCCTCGACATGAATATTGTCGTCGTTGCGGTTGAAGCAGCGATGTGGCTCGATTGAAGCTCGACATAGGCATTCCCTGGCGGTCCACCGCCGAGGCCTGCCATTCCCTGCCGGTCCTCGGCACCTTCAGATATTGCCATCTGCAGTGTTTTGCCCTGTGACAGCGCGATTGTTGGTACGGGGCCGTTAGCAAGGTCGACGAGGTCACCCGGGAGAGCACGTATTTGACATCCTGGCTGCGCGCGCGAAATGTGCCCTGCGACCGCCCCCACCGGTCGCAAACGCACACGAGAGAAACTTCCCTAGTTTCTCGTTGCTGGCAAAGCCATCCTGCGTCGCGTGGGAGGCAGCCGTCGGCGAAGTCCCGATAGAACTCCGTCGCTCCGCTCCGCTGGCAGATCTCAACCGGATCGAATCTCCGTCGCGTCTCTTTGTCGTCGAGGAAGTCCTTGGCCGCCGCTAATCTTTGAACTTTCCGCAGCCACCTTGTCGCCCGGATTGCATGATGGGATGGAATTTGCTTGCCAGTTTCTTGAATGCGTCCTTGATCTCTTTGTCGGTCGCAGATCGATTGACGCCGAGGGCTGATCCCATCACGTCACAACATGGGGGGATCGCCGCTCGCCAAAGTCAGTTTACAGCCAATCCAATGGTCGGTTCACCGATAGCTCAGACAGCGACCGTGGGTAGCCGATCGCGCACCGGCTGCACAATCCGAGTCGAAGACATTGCGCCGGATTGTAACGTGCAACCTCTCGGCCTTTCGTTGGGATCCTATGAATGCCGAGCTGAGAGGCAACCGACTGCTCAGGGCTGGAGAGATCTTCGACAGCAGCAAATCGCGCGCAAAAACATCCCGGTTTCCGTCGATGTTCCTTCGACCGATTGTAACATAGGCTTTCCTCGTCCCATCGCGTGGGTACGAAGGCGCGATCGATTTCGGTTGACTCCATCATTTTCAAGGCACCTAGAGGGAGCGTGGACTTTATCGCGTGCGATTGGAACGGTGCGCCAGCCCCATGTGTGTTGTGAAACAAAACTTGAAGATGAGCATTTGATCCAATAGCTGCACACATCGTTAGTTCGAAAATCCGGTGGCGGGCGTTACAGCCGCGACCACGGAACGTTCCACGAGGAAGCGCCCTTTCAAAGCTCCGCAACATTGAAGGGGAAATCAATAAATGTCCGATTCAACGACGAGCCGACCCGGTCGCCTGGCGGCCGGCGGGCGTCATTCCGTGATTCTGCGTGTATCATCTTTAATTGTCGCCGGGATTCTTTCTGCACTCATGGTAACGGCCGTCGTCCCGCCTATCGTTGCGGATCAATCGGACCGGGCTATCATCAACGCGCCGGTCAAACTTCTGACTGCTCCGATCAATGGAGACATTGTTTTATTGTCGGCGACGCCGGGGCGCGGAGTGAACGCCGGCGATGTGCTGGCGCAAATTTCCAATGCCAGGCTCGATCGAACCACCCTCATCATGCTAGAGCAGAAGGCATCCGACGCACGGCAGAAATTGGCGGCGACGCAAGAAAAGCGGGGTTCTGACCTGAATTATCTGACGTCGCTAAGTGCGGAAATCGGGGGCCAGCTGACACAACTGAAAACGCTATTCAAATCGCAGATCGAGGAGTTGCGGGCCCAGGTCGCCGAATCCGATTCACTTGGCGGAGCGAAGAAGGCGCTGGTCGATCGGCAGACCAAATTGGTCGAGCGGAATACCGCGAATATGGACATGTTAAATCCGACGCTGAAGCAGTATTCAGCGGCGCTTCACAAGACAGAGGCCGACAAGGCGAAACTCGGCCAAAAAATCAGCCAACTTGACGCTTTGGAAAGAGGAATCTACGTCGGCGACGAATTGATTCCTATTGCTACCCTTGTTCAGAAGCGGCGCGATATCGATCTCGACGCCAAGCGGCTCGCAATCGAAGAGGCTGAATTGTCCGCGCAGCTCGCCGACCAGCAGGGGCCGATGGATGCGGAACGCGCCCGGCTTGCCAAGTTGGCCGCGGCGGAGGTGCGCGTTCCGGGCAAAGGCATGGTCATGGCGGTTGAAGCCTCCAAGGGACGTCATGTCGGTGCTGGCGACGCGCTGGCCTCGCTGGTCGATTGTGAGCAGCAGTTTGTGGTCGCCATCTTCTCTTACCGTCAGGGCCAGAACCTGGCGGCCGGCACGCATGTCCGGGTTGATGGAGCACCTTTCAAATCCGGCATCATCACCTCGCTATTGCCAAAGACTAGCGACAAGCTCGACGAACGTTACGCGGTGCCGTTTCCGCAAACTGAACGGCGGGAAATGTACGCGATCGTGATGCCGGATCAAAAGGGCGGCGATGGTCTGCGCACGAACTCCACGGAGGCGGATGGGAAGTCCTCGCCTTGCGCGGTTGGTAAATGGGTGACAGTGACGCGGGACAATGGCGCCGTTGTCCCGTCAATGTCAGTCGCCTGGCGTCAGCTCACGGCCTTCGTGACATCGTGGGGATCCGCCAACGCTCAATCGCTCCCTGAGCGCAATCGCAAGGCGGGACACGCCCGTCTCGCGGAGAAATTCCGCGAAGCTTCGCAAGACAGCGTCGCATTGACGAAATGGGAAGACTGGCCGACTCGCACCGAAGCGGTCGTTTCAAAGTGATCCGCCCCGTCGTCATCGGTTTTTGTATTGCGATCGTGTCTGGTTCCGCAGCAAACGGCGATCCAGCCTCCCGCGATAATACCTATTGTGCGGGGCTGAGCCGTGCTGTGGCATCCCAGGCGCATGGTTCGGAGCCGGTCTTTATCCGAAGCTATGAACCCGGAAAGAATGAAGATCATTTGCCCCGTGGACTGGCCACGACTGCATTTGTCTACGATAACGCCTTGGCCACGATCGCCCTAGTGGCATGTGGAAATCTGCCTGCAGCGCGGATGATTGGCGACGCCCTGAGCAACGCGGTTCGCACCGACCGAACATTCCGTGACGGACGCATCCGCAATGCCTATCGTGCCGGCCCGCTCGGCAAAGGCCCGCCTGTGCTTCCGGGCTGGTGGGACAGCGACAAGAAATTATGGGCAGAAGATCCTGCGCAGGATGGCACCGCGACTGGTAACGTCGCCTGGGCTGCGTTGGCGTTGCTGACGCTACATCAGGCGACCGGGAACGCGGCCTATCTCGCCGGTGCCGAGCGGCTGCTCGCGTGGATCACAGACAACACGGCCGCGGAGGCCGAGGGCTTTCGCGGCGGGTTCCACGGCTACGATCCGAGCCAGGTGCGGCTCGACTGGGTATCGACCGAGCACAACGTGGATGTGTACGCGGTGGCCAACTGGCTTTTTCGCCTGACCGGCAATCCGAAATACGCCGAGGCGGCTTCGAAGGCGCGGCGGCTTCTCGACGCTTGCTTTCGCGGCGATCACTTTCTGCTCGGGCGCAACGCCGATGGAAAACCTGCTGACGCCGCGATGCTCGCACTCGACGTTCAGCTCTGGCCATGGATGGCGGCGCCCGATGCGCCAGGCGAGTGGCGGCAGGCTCTTCGATTCGCAGAGATGCATCTGGCTGTACCCGGAGGTTTCGACTTCAATGGAGACCGCGACGGTCTGTGGGTTGAAGGAACCGCGCAGGCGGCGCTGGCCTATCGTATGTCCGGGAATCATGCACGCAGCCGAGAGATTTTGGCCGGGCTACGTTCGGATCGGACGGAATCTGGCCTCCTCAATGCGACGCGCAGCAGCAGGGTGACCACCGGCCTGTCGGTCGACCCCACCGCCACCAACGCCAACTTCTTTTACTATCGAAGGCCCCATCTCGGTGCCACGGCATGGGCCGCGTTGGCGGCGACCGGCTGGAATCCATTCACAGGACGGGAGGCGAACTGATGCTGGAAAGCGTCGCCGACAACGCATCGATTCTGTCGATCGATGTCGGACTGTGGGTCGGGCTGCTGGTCTGTGCTCGCCTGCTCAACCCATCGCGGGCGCTCGATCGGATGATCTTCGGCGCGACAGCCGGATCATTGCTCGTGATCTATATCTTCTGGCGCTGGCACGATACCCTGCCGCGGCTTGCGATGTCCGCACAAAGCCTCTGGCCGCACCTATTCTTTACGCTCGAATTCATCGCGGTCGTCTACACGTTGATGTCGATCGTTATTCTGTTCCGCAGCATCGATCGGTCCGGACAGGCCGATCTAGCGGAGCGCGAGATGCGCGTCCGCAATGCCTATCCCGCGGTCGATGTCTTCATCTGCACCTATGATGAGCCGCTTGAGGTGGTCGAGCGCTCCATCCTGACGGCGCTCGAACTCGATTATCCGGATTTCACCGTCTGGGTGCTCGACGACACGCGCAGAAGCTGGCTTCGCGACTATTGCGGGAAAGCAGGCGCGCGATATATCACGCGGACGGACAACGAGGCGGCGAAGGCCGGCAATCTCAACAACGCCCTCACTTTGACATCCGCCTCGACGAATGCGCCGATCATTCTGGTTTTGGACGCGGACTTCGCGCCGCAGCGGAACTTATTGAAACGAACGGTCGGCTTACTGGGGGAACCGAACGTTGCGATCATTCAGACGCCGCAATTCTACTACAACGGCGATCCGATCCAGCACAATCTACTGGCCACGCAAAGCATGGTCGACGACCAGCGATTCTTCTTTGATGTCTTTCAGCCCGCCAAAGACGCTTGGGGATGCGCATTTTGCGTCGGCACCTCGTTCGTCGTGCGCCGCGATCGTCTGGTTGAGATCGGAGGATTTCCCACTCAAGCGATCTCGGAAGATATCAATCTGACCTACATGATGCTGGCGCATGGCTATCAGACCTGGTGGCTCAATGAGAAACTGAGTTGCGGATTGTCGGCCGAAGGCATTCCCGAGTACATCACCCAGCGCAGCCGCTGGTGTCTCGGCACGATCCAGGTTGCGCTGTTGCGCGAAGGTCCGTTATTCGGCCGGGGGTACTCCGCGATTCAACGGCTGCATTACGTCCATGGGATTCTGAACTGGCTCTGCAAACCGTTTCTGGTTCTGCTTCTGATTGCGCCGATGATGTATTGGTTTGCCGGTCTGCCGGCATTCGAGGCCGACTACCTGGCATTTCTGCGCTACGGCGCGCCCGCCATTCTGGGCCAGACCATCTACATGGCCTGGATTTCGCGGTCGCGCACCCTTCCGTTGTTCACGGAGGCGACACACGCGATCGCCTCATTTGCGATTTCCGCGACTCTAATCAGCGCCGTGTTCAAGCCGTTCGGCCGACCTTTCAAGATTACCGATAAAGGCGGCGACCGATCTTCGCCGAAACTACGGTGGAAGCTAGCACTGACATTCGGCCTGATTGCGTTTGGCTCGGCAGCGAGCATTGCGTTGGCTTTCCTTTCTCCCTATGCGGCTAGCGAAATTTCGTCTTTGGACTACTTCAATCTACTATGGGCCGGCATTTCGATGCTCATTGCATTCATCGCGTTCGTGACGTGTTTCGAATTGCCGCGAGAGGACACGTGTTTTCCGGTCAACGAGGCCGGCGCGCTAGCACTCGCCGGCGATGATCATGCCACTCCCTGCCGCATCACCGCGCTCTCCAGCTTTGCCGTGGAATTAATACGGATGACGGCCCTGCGCCCGCCGGTCGAAGGCGCTCAAGCGTGGCTCTATATGGGCCAACTGGGGTGGGTCGCGATCACCGTCGCGGCTGCGAACAGGAAAAGCGTCCTTGCAAATCTGCATCTGACCTTCGAGCAGCGAAGGCGGCTCGTGACATGGCAGTTCGGATCGCCGCCTGGCAATGTCGCCGAGACCGTGCGCATAACCGGCGCCATCATGGGCCTGGTAAGACGCGGTTTTCGCGGGCGCTAGAGCAAAAACCTGATTGATCAATCGCCGTCAATCACGCTGACGCAGCGCGGCGTCATTCCGTCCACGAGCGGCTGGTTTTTTTTTGGGTGGGATCTGAATCAGGCGGTGTGACCGTCGAAATCACCTACGCTTGGTGTGTTCTTTTTTTGCTGAGGCGTCATCTTCGTAGGGCTGTTCTTGCCAGGAACGCCACGCGGCCCGAGTTGCTCACGCTGAAGATCGTCTTCGGAAAGCGGCGGTTCAACGCCATTCGGCTGCCTATGGTTATCTCTGTTCTCGACCATGCACATGCTCCTGGGTTTTCCGGACTTCGCCTCTTCGTCGTCTTCCTTCCGGGATGGCTGCTGATTTTGCGACGGATCATCCTTCAGCCATTGATGGAAGGTGAACTATCACCGAGTGCATGAGTTCAAAGGTCTTCGGGAATTTCGGTAAGAGTTCGCAGGGCTGAAGTCATTGGCAGGAACGATCCCGATTAGGAGCGCCTGGTTGGGGGTCATTATTTCCGGTTCCTGCCGGGATGAAGGCCCCAGCTCTGGGGACTAGGGAGTTATGAGTGGCCAGTACGGGGTTCGCCTCTGGGCAGGGGCATTGGGAAAACTTGGTCAGAAGCCTTCGTTGCTGTACGCGGGGAGTTGGATGTGCGCGCATCGCCCCTTGTCAAGATCGGTGAAAGGTGCGGCCGCGGGTAGAATTCGGAGAGTGACCCTGCCAGTGCCAAGGAGATCAATAGATAGCGCGCGCCGATTGGCGCCGTGGTCGGCCGGACACACCGGCTGAGCGGGCAGGGGAGCCTTCCCGCAACCTTCCCCATGGCCGCTTAGGGCTCACGCCACCCAGCAGCCAGTGGAGGCCGTTGTGCACGCCTCCACGCCACCACGCGGCCGGGGACGCCCCGGCACCTCGCTGTCAGCGCGTGCTATCGTCGCCCCGCATCAGCATGCCACGACGACCACGCCAGCCGATTGCGCCCGCCGACGCCGCCAAGGGCGAAGCGGCCGAGCTGGCGTTCCGCCAGTGGCTCGACGCGGCGGTGCTGCCGCACATCTATGTCGAACAATCACCCCTGACCGTGCCGGTGCCGTTGCGCGGGCAAATCCAAACGCCCCGATTACATCGTGGGGATCCCAGCGTCGGCATGGTGGCTTTCGACGTGAAGGCGAAAACCATCTATCCGGAGGGGCTGATATTCGACCTCGACGAGGTGCGGAAGCTGCGCAACTTCGCCCGGCTGTTTGACTGCACCGTCTATTTTGCCTGCCTCAATCCCGAGGGCGGCGAGCGCCCCGGCTATTGGGTACGCCTCGACCAGCTCGACGACGTGCCAGCGGTACGGCGCGGCAAGGTGCTGACATTGTGCATCGAGCGAGCGTTGCCGGTGTCGATGGATGAGCCATTCTATGCGGCGTTCGTTCGAGCTGTTGCGTTGAACTGAGGGCGTGCCTTCACACGACGGGCTTTAAACTGCGTTCGGAGCTGCTGCGCTATCTCCGCCCTCCGGGTGACAATCCCTCACGCAATAGCCCGCGCAGGCCGCTAGCGTTCAAGCCCGGCCTGCGGCTCCAGGTGTTCGCCTCGGCACCACAAGGGCAGGGGGCTTGAGCGCGCGCCTTGCGCGGGCAAGAGGCTGGCCATGGCCCTAAGCCGGAATCCGGCCGGGCCGAGTCTTTACAACAACAGGGGGTGGCGTGGTGCTGGGCAGTCGCGTTGTCTGGCCTTGGCGGTCACATGCCAGTCAAGGTGACGCGCCCACAAAAACGGCGCAGAATAAGGAATGGCGCTTCCGTTCTACTCAATCGGCCATTCGGGCCGTCGTCAGCGGGTGTGAAGCCGCCAGTTCAGAGGCGTCTTTACCATCTGCACACTTTGTCGCATTCCGTTGAATTCGGCGGTGCTGTCCCCATATTGAAGTCATGCTCCAGCGATACGATTTCCAAGTTTGACGTGACCGCTCCTTCGCTTGCGAAGGCATAGAGCAGACCCTCCCGTATCCAGAAACGTAACCCGCTACGCTAGCACCAGTCGGTGCCAGCGCGGCGCAAGATTGCGCGAGGTGTGAAGATGATGCTGATAAGTATGGGCAGTGTGCTTCTGGCTTGGGCGGCTTTCATTTGGCTCTACGATCCAGATGGCCTTCGAGAACCTTTACGTCCGACGCTGCGCGAAAGCCGCAAATGAGATATTAGCAGGAGATTGATCGTGATTACGGGATCACAGTGCCGTGCTGCTCGCGCGCTCGTTGAGATTTCAAGGCCGATGCTGGCGAGACGCTCGGAAGTCAGCGTGGACGCCATCGAGCGGTTCGAGAATGTCTCCGGGTCGCTGAAGCGCACCGAAATCCAGGCAATACGAGAAACCCTGGAAAAACTCGGGGCGGTTTTCATCCCGGAAAACGGCTCGGGTTATGGCGTGCGCTTGAAATTCAACAACCTGGAGGCCGCAGAAATCGCGCGCTTCGAATGCGAAGGTGGATTGGTCGCTGATGATCGGGTTCCGTAAAGCGTAAATCACCTTTCACCAACCGGTGCGGCAGATCACGGATGTACTGACTGTCGCCCAGCCCCGCTTGAGATAGCGGGGCACCCATCGGCGGCGGGGTCATGCCATCGTCGCTCAAATCTTCCGAAGCCCTGACTCGCGTCGCGAACCGCAATTCAGCGGGACGCGTTCCGTGGGCGGGTCGTTTACCCAGGAAAGGAGAAGCTATGGCTGTGAAAAGAAAAACCTCGCATCTGCGCCCTAGTAGGAAACTATCTGGGAAGGCTGTCTATGGGGCCAAGGGGGGGAAGATCGGTTCGATCAAGCACGTGTTGGTGGACGAGAAGAAGCGAAAGATTGCCTACGCCGTACTGGGCACCGGCGGATTCTTTGGCGACGCTCACTACATGGTGCCTTGGAAGGTGCTGAGGTACGATGCCGATCGGGGAGCGTACAGCTCCGACATCAGTGAGAACCGGTTGAAAGGTCGCCCGAAGCACGGCGTGGAGACCATATTTGACCTGAACGCTCGATACGCCACGCTCCACCCTCGCAATAACGAGTTCGTGGTGCATCCGGGCTAAGCACTGATTATTGGTACCCGCCGGGACATCCCGGCGGGTTTTGCTGACCCACTGTGACTCTCACCTTCTAGAATATCGCGGGTGTCCTCTATGTCGAACGGTGGACATCAGGGCGCTCAACTCGATATCGTCGCGCAATAGCCCGCGCAGGCCGCTGGCGTTCAAGCCCTGCCTGCGGCTCCAGGTGTTCGCCTCGGCACCACAAGGGCAGGGGGCTTGAGCGCGCGCCTTGTGCGGGCAAGGGGCTGGCCATGACCCTTAGCCGGAATCCGGCCGGGCCGAGTCTTTACAAATGTGCACCAAAGTCCACCTACCGCGTTGCTGCGCATCAGTTCATTGTGGCGTGATGGCAGAGCGCACAAAGGCCCCGAAAAAAGGCGGCTATCTCCATGAAAGCTACGGGACCGAACGGCGATCAGGAAACTGAACCTGGAGAGCAGGCGAGCCTGATGTCAGAACGAGCTTCGCCGGCGTTCGGTCGCTCAACGCCTCGTAATGACGGAGATATTCCTGCGCCATTCGGCGTATGGTGAATCTTTTTTCGAAATGTCTGCGCACTTGACGTTGGTCGAGCTCGGAAAGCCGTGCAATCGCCTGTATAGCCTCTGCTTCCCCGGGCACGACGAAGCCAGTGATGCCTTCATCGAGGACCTCCGGCACCGAGCCGGAGTTGAAGGCAATGACCGGCGTACCGCAGGCCAATGACTCGATCATTACGAGACCAAACTGTTCAGGCCAATCGATCGGAAACTGCAATGCAGCCGCGCCCGCCAGAAACTGCCGTTTTGTTTGATCATTGACCTCGCCGATGAGCTGGATCTGATCGCCATCGATCTGCGGATCAATCTCTTCCTTGAAATATTTCCTTTCCTCTCGCGGCACCTTGGCGGCAATAAGAAGCGGCATTTTGGCGGCGCGCGCGATCCGAATGGCGGCATCCGGTCCTTTTTCCGTCGTCAGCCGACCCAGGAACGCGAGGTAGGAGCCAGCCTCGAAGGAAGGGCTGAACAGCTCGGCGGGCAAGCCATAGTAAATGGTGCCGATCCAGTTGGCCTCACGTAAGGGAGCGCGCTGATTATCTGATATCGAAACGAACGGGGCATTGGGAAAGCGGCAGCGGAAAAGGATACCGCGCGCGTCTACCGAGCGCGCGAGGCGCATCTGCTCAGGCTTAAGCACGATGCCTTTGAGGAGGTGCGTGAGGTAGTCGTGGTCGTTCATAGGCGCGATGAAGCACGTCTGAAGTGTACCACGCGCATATGAGCCGTGCGGAATCGAACCGCAGCCGCTCCGGATAAGTCGACCAGACTATGAAGCATGCCGAATTGCACGGCGCAGGGGGATCGAACTCCTGCTACCCGTTGCGCGCGTTCAAAGATTGGACGGGCGGCGAACCTTCCGGCTCATTATAGGGCCGAGGAAAGCCGTCTCATGCATATGCGGCAGACCGCGTGCCGCTAATTCTGCGCGAGGCGCGCCGTACATTCGGTGCAGTAGCGGAAGCCGACAGGCGCGGTGCCCGCCATCTGCCTGAGTTTGAAGCTTTGGCCCGGCTGGGTGCAGCGGGTCATGCGTCTCAGGATAGCACGTGGACCAAAGCCGTTACCCCTCGCGATGGCCCATCACGCGCCCGTGAGCGGCCGCGTTAGGAACGGTCACAGCGCGGTCAGGTTGTTTGCTCCTGAACAGGCATGGAGCGCGGCTATGGTAATGCCGGAAGACAATCCTCCCCCCAGGAGACCGACCAATTTTCAGCGCATGAACAGCACGACCGGCTGGGCCATCGTGGGCGCCGTAACCCTTATAGTGCTCGCACTCATATTCCTCTCCACCGGGCGCCACACGTCTACGAATACCGGCGAGCATCCGCCGAACACCACGACGCAGCCCGAGCGCAGCACCCGATAAGTTCGCGAGAAAGGCTGCAACCGACGAAAGCCGTCGGCGCCTGCAAGGGGCTGGCGGCTTCCTCGGCACTTAGCTCTGCTCTACGGAACGATGTCGCTTCTGCCCGGGGGCGCATACTTGATGTTCTCGTCGCCGCCCTTCTTGATCTTCTCGTCCATCTCTTTCCGCTTCTCTTCCGTGAGCTGCTCCAGGGTCTTGCCGTGGGTTTCCTTCGGGTCGACCTTCGGCTGTCCGGCCGGCGGGAATTCCGTCTTGCTACCCATGATCGTTGAGAGGCATCATGGGAAACAACCGGCGCCGCCGCGAGGCGTTCCTGCGGGTGCGTCAATTGGAGCCGGCTTCCTGAGGCAAAAAGTTTTGCCCGTTCGCCTGAACTTTGCATCCGCCCATGCATTAGCCCGGCCAAGCAAACAGGGAGAGTTCTATGTCGAACCCGAACGCGAAAGTGGACCACAGCGCGAAGGCGCCGCTGAAATCGGACATGAAAGCGGGCGTGCAGGAAAACCAGCAGCCCGGCGTGAAGATCCCGACGAAGCGCGATGAAGAAAAGCCCAAGGGCACCACTATGGGCGAGGGCAGGGACTCAGGCTCCCACACCTGATTCCCTGAAACATCCCTCATAGAGGCATGATGAGCAGCTCGACGCGCGGGTAGACATGCGCGTCGACCCGTGTCGGGCCATCGAGCACGGGCCCTGCGGGTGGGTATCGAAGGCATAAGGCTCGAAGAACGCTGCAGAATGATCGGATTGGCCAAGAAGTCCTGCCCAATGCATCCACTATTCTGGTTTATCTCGGCTTCGCATCGCGCAAGAGGTAGAACTTCGCTTTAACACTTGCGACCGAAGTCCGCTTGAGGACGCCGAACTGCCCCTCCTATCCGCAGTGAAGCGTGACGGGGATGACGAATCCTTTGGTAGCTAACACGATGAGTCGGCGTCCTGTCTGTGACATATCCAGATAAGCGCGAACCTGAGAGCGGTGTTCGATCGTCACTGGTGTAGGATTGAGCCGACAGGGTGACGAAGGCCGCACTTGAGGCTGGGCTATTTAGCTGGCTGGACGATCGGACGCGCTTAGCGAGCGCAATAGCAACATGAGTGCGCTCACTCACGCGCAGAAGGTTCGGCCGGGCTGCCGGTGCGATTAAATAATGCCGATCGTGCGGCCCGACCGTACAAAACCAAATCCCTCGCGTTGCCACGCCATTCCTTGGATGAGCGCATCGACCTGATCGTCGTGTCGGCCGGGAAAGGCAAGAAGTTCGTTTTCGAAGTCCTCGAGCCATGGAGCATTTTCTGGAAAGAACACGGACCCACCTTCAAATAGATCACTCTGTGAAATCACCCGAGCCCGTTTGTCTCTGTCGGGCCGGAAAGTGACTACATTGATGCGCGATTCTTGCAATGATTGGATGAGGCCATGGCTGATTGGAGAATCCTCAATAAGCAATGTTGAGCCAGGATAGATTTGCTTTTGTTCCATAATTTTGCGCTTGAGTTGATCGAAGGGAAATTTTCCCCGCACAACATCGAGGACATAAAACGTTTCCTCTCGGCAGAGCAGCACGACGCCCACCGAAAAATCTCCGGCTTCAGTTTCGCTAAGTGCGATGTCCCAGCTAATTAGAATACGATCGCGCGGTTCGCGACTCAACTGACCGTATCGCTTGAACCATCTTTTCTTGATGATCCGGCCACCGGGAGGAATAGGAGACTGCTGGTATTGCGCAGAAAATGCATAAGATCCCATGCTTTTCTTGAGATCGCGCAGCACCTCGGCCGGTTCGTGGGCGGGATGAAGCAACTCCCCCTTTCGGCGCGTGTAAATACCACCCGCGCCAAGTTCATAGGAGGCATCCGACTGCGCGATCGCCGGAAGATTTAAGACTTCAAATCCGCCCTGTTCCAAAAGATAACCAACTAGATCTTCTTCGTGAACTCGTTGCATGACAACGACAATGCGGGCGGCCATCTTATCGTCGGGTCGCGTCACCAACGTCGAGCGATACCATTCTATACTGCGAGTGCGGGCTGCTTCCGAATGGGCGTCGTTGGGTTTGAGTGGATCATCAATGATGACGAGGTTACCGCCGCGTCCTGTCAATGTTCCCTCGATCGAGGTCGCGTAGCGCCGTCCGCGTAGCGTGGTATGGATCTCACTATCGGTGTCACGAGAGACCCTCATTGCCGGAAATGTGGCCTGGTAGATCGGGTCACTCACGATCTTGCGAAAATCGTTCGCGTGGGTTTTCGCGAGCGAATCGGAATAGGAAACAGCGACGACCCTTTCTGAGGGATGATGACCAAGAAACCAGGCAGGCAGCGCAACGGAAGCGCAGATGGATTTAAGATTGCGTGGTGGGAGGGTGATAATGAGTCGCTTGATTTGGCCTGACTCTACCTGAGCTAATTTATGAGCCATCGCCTCGATATGCCAATTGGGTCGAAATGGCGTGCCCGGTCGAAGAACTCCAAAGGTAAATTCAATAAAAGCACAGAAATCACGCGCTAGCGTTGCGCGCAGCACAAGTTGGGGAGGGATTTCTGCGCCATTAAAGGCAGTTGATATGTGACTCATATTAGCGCTTTTCATCCACGTCGTTATCGAGCAAATCGACCGGCGCAATCACGCGCTCATCTTTATGTCGTTCGTCGGACGGTCGTTGACGAGCTAAATAGGCGTCCAGGATCTCCTGGTGGGTTGGTGTCAGCGCTTCTTTGAGAGCCTCTGCCTTACCGGTAAGGTCGATGCCCAGCAGCTCAGAAAACATAAAAACGTCACGCCGCGCGTGGCGATCACCCTTGGCGAACTGGTTTGCCAGTTGCTCGAAGCCCAGCGCAAGCTTCGCTAGGGTCACGGGTTGACCGTTACGCATCAGCGAAACCTTTTCGTTTAACGCACCTTCGAAAAGCCTCTTCACATCTGCGAATACGGAATCTTTTCGGGGACGTCCTTTTGGATTAGGCGAGGGACCTCCTTTTTTCCAGCGTGTTGCTTTCGGCGGGCGGCCAGGACCAACCGTGGAGTCATCAGAGGATGGGTCCGGGAGAACGGGCTGAGGCCGGAGATCGTCATCCATTGCCATTGTCCTCGGATGTCGAGGAGTTGACAGTGCCGCCGCGTTTCGTCTCGATGTCTTCGAAGGTGCTTGCGTCGCCCTCAAGCGTTGCAGCTTTACCGGTGTAAGCCTGCCAACGACGGACGATGACATCACAGAAGCGCGGATCATATTCGATTGCACACGCCGTGCGTCCGGTCTTTTCGGCTGCGATCAGGGTCGTGCCGCTGCCCGCGAAGGGATCGAGCACCACAGCTCCCCGTTTGGTCACGTCGCGAATGGCATCGGCAATCATCGCCGTCGGCTTAACCGTTGGATGCATCGCCAGATCGTCCGTACGACCCGCTCGAAACGTGTTTACGCCAGCGTATTCCCAAACATTCGTCCGATAGCGACCATGCTGCCCCAGCTCAAAAGTATTGACGTGAGAACCCTCGCCATTTTTGAAGACAAAACAGAGTTCATGCTTTGATCGATAGAAACTTCCCATGCCGGCATTGTCTTTGGCCCAGACGATAAGATTCTTCAGCTCCAGGTCATTCTCGCGTCCAGCGACGGACAGCTCGAACAAGTGGCGCCAATCCATAAAGACGAATAGAATTGCAGCGGCCTGGGAATGGGCTTTAGCGTGTGAAAGGAATGTCGATAGAAATACTTTAAATTCACTCTCCGACATTTCGCCGGATGCCATTGCAAATTCAGGATGCTGTATCTTGCCTAACCCGGAGACATGGCCCTTGATGGGAACATTATAGGGTGGATCTGTGAGAACGAGATCGGCAGGCCTTCCTGCCAATACGCGATCGTAGTCCGCCGCATTCTGAGCGTCGCCGCATATCAGACGATGTGCTCCGAGAAGCCACAAATCGCCTGAACGCGAGACGGCGGCCCCAAAATTTTCGGGAAGTGAGTCTTCGGGACCTGGCTCGAAAGAGCTTTTCTCTGCTGCGTCGCTAAGAATACCGTCGATTTCGCCGAGCGAAAATCCTGTCAGCTCTAAATCATCAAAGCCAAGGTCGAGAAGGCCCTGCAATTCGATCGCCAGAACATCAGGATCCCAGCCCGCATTTTGCGCGAGCCGGTTGTCCGCAATCACATAGGCCCGGAGATCGGCATCGGACAAATTTTCCACGACGATGATCGGAATGGATTTGAGGCCTAGCTGCAGCGCAGCCTGCAATCGCCCATTTCCGGCGAGCGCGACGCCGTCACAAACGATCAACGGATTGATGAAGCCGAAGCGCTCGATCGATCTCGCGATCTGTTTGATCTGCTTTTTTGAGTGCGTGCGTGCGTTTCCGGCAAACGGCCTCAAACTTTGGGGTGCGACGTATTGGATCTGCGGGTTATTCATATCGATGCCTGCGATTGCTGTATCTTCAGATGACGATCTATAGATATCTAATAGATATGACAATGGGGCGTCGCATACCGTGCGCGCAAATGCTTAACGCGACCGCGGTTATCCTTTGATGTGGATGTCTATGGCGTCCGTGCTCACGCCGAATTTGGCGGCCAGCCCCGCCTTGGCCTCGGCTATCGTTAAGGGCTTGACGCTAGAAGCGGCGTCCGGCGTCGGTATGCTCTGCGTGGGCGGCGGCGCAGGCTTGAATTTGAGCTTCTTTAACTCAATCCCGAGTTCTTCGAGGGTTGTATACCTGACCGGATTACGCCACTCCCATCGGCCGCGATGGCTGGGAATGGCGAATTCGCTGATCTCGAAAAACCAGCGCTGTTGACCTCGTCGGTCAAAGCCGTGCTTGCGGACAGCACTGATTTTTCCGACCAAAAAGGCCCCACCGTGGCTTTCCGCGCCAGGCCTCTCCTTTCGGACACAGACCAGAAATTCCTGCTGCTGCACGCGTTGTTCCGCACCTACCCAAGGGCCGGAACCGCCATGTGCGAGCAGCGTCTCAAGTGATTTGCTGGTGAAAACGGCAATTGCAGAATGAGGCAAGGAAATCTCTCCGATGTCTAACGATATCTATAGACAAAACGGAGTGAATTTAAAGGCCGGAGTGCTCCGAAAAGACTGTGTTTTTGTCTTTGTCGATCGTGTTTCTGGGGGGCGGCCTCCCTGTTATTCCCTGATATCCTCTTTCAATAAAATCACAGAACGTGCTGCGAGGCAGGCGTAAGTCACGATTGTCGGCATACGTTTCCCTGTTTTTTGCAGGAAATCACCCTGTTTTAGCCCAAATAACAGGGAGACCGGTTTGCATCTGACTGCGTCCGCCACCACGCATTCCCGCGATCGATCGCGGCCTGGACCAGGTTCATGGGCCAATCAGCTTCGGCAGCGGCGCGGGTTCAACCGCGCAACGGTTGCGGTTGCCAACAAGAACACACGGATCATCTGTGCCGTGCTTCGAACTGGCGAACCGTATCGCGCCCCTTCTGAGGACCCGCCCAGAGCTTGCGAGACGACGGAGAAATGAGCTGCGCAGGTC
This sequence comes from Nitrobacter sp. 62-13, assembly GCF_001896955.1. GTDB lineage: Bacteria > Pseudomonadota > Alphaproteobacteria > Rhizobiales > Xanthobacteraceae > Nitrobacter. The sequence continues at coordinate 28,895 of NZ_MKRN01000176.1, forward strand.
GGACCGGCGCGCCGGGAGCCTGAGTTTTATCGAGGCTTCAAGGCCTGCCAGCTATAGAGGCAGGCGCGAGCGGATTTCCCATTATCTCGCGTATGCATCCGGGCACGGGCGCCTCTTTAAACGATTGTGGCGAGTTAAACCGGCTGGCTGAATCATCCAGCCGGATTTTCTTTTCGAGAATTAGCTCCCGCTTTGCCGTTCGGCATGCGGCCATCAATACGGATATTGATTAGAACAAACTACATTACCGTAGGCGTCGCGGTAACAACCATTATTGTAATAGTTGTAGCCGTAGGCACCTACTGCAGCGGCACCGACGGCTGCCGCACCGTAGGCTGCACCTCTATAGGCACCGCGATAAGCCGCGCCTCGATAGACTCCCCGGGCAGCCGCTGTGCGGGCTAACGGCGCGCGGGCGATTGGACGGGATACATGAGCGTGTCTTCCAGCATGGACAGCCCCGCCCCGGAAGTGGGCCCTATGCATTCCTCCCCCATGGAAGCCACCGCCACGAAAGCCGCCGCCACGGCGAGCGAGGGCGGTATCGGGAAGCAGACTCGAGGCAACAAGAACAACTATGGCTAGACCAGCAAGAGCATAACGAAACATGGCGTCCTCCTCACGACTAGCTGTCGTAATTTCGTCCTAAGGAAGATTTCTGGCTCAAACGGGCTCGGTGCTTGACCTAGATCAATGGAACACCGAAAATTATCCGCAAGGAGTCCCGCTGCCGAATTGCCCCAAGCGTTCACCCAAACATTATCTATCAGGACAATCCATAGGTGCCGGCGGCTCGCGCTAGGAAAGCACGCGCGCGGTGGTTGACAGACGAACGAACTCCAACCAAGGGATGGTCGAGCGTTCGATGCGTGACCGGCTACAGAGTGCAGCAAGGAGATGCTTTCTGCCTTCAGTGTGCGAGGCTTTCTTTTCAATGCCGCGCTTCCCGTTCTGGAAACGCTTTCTAGGAGAGCTTCAGAACCAGATGAAGTGTCTGAGGGTCTTGGTGGGCGGTACTCGTGAAGCCGAATTTTTCGAATACTTTTCTCATTGCGGCGTTCCCGAGCAGAACGTCAGCCGTTAATTCTTGTAACCCGGCGTCGCGCGCGAGCTTAATGAGATGACGCATCAGAACTGAGCCGACGCCTCGTCCCTGCCAAGCGTCGACAACGACAAATGCCATCTCGGCCCGCCCATGCTCGAAAACAATATACCTGCCGCCTCCGGCGATCACCTTGCGGCCGGCGTCTTCTGTGACCGCGACGATCGCGACATGGTTCCTGAAGTCAACGTTCATGAAGAAGGTCCGCTCCTTCTCCGAGAAGTGGCGCTTCGTAACGAAGAAGCGACGCTGGAGCGATTGCGCACTGGTCCTTTCAATAGCGGCGAGCATGGCGGCTTCGTCTTCCTGCCAAAGGGCGCGGATTTCGACCGGGCTGCCGTCGCGCAGAAATTCGCGTGCAGTGTAGTTGATGGCTTTAGTCATTGGTGCCGGCAAACAAGGGCGGTATTCGATCGGAATCGCCAATTGGAGCCTTAAGCCAACCCGCGGCCGTTTGATTTGGATCAAGCCTATGATGTGAGAGCCGCGGGTAGTTTGGCGACGATATGCCCGCCCCAGATGAAAGGTGCTTCCTTGAAAACCTTTCGCCAGTACCTGCCCGGAGACGACGTCATTCAGCTCGTGATCCGCCTCGGGTTGCTCGCTTTCCTCATTTACTGGACGTTTATTCTGATCCGTCCCTTCGTGCCTATCCTGGCCTGGAGCATCGTACTCGCCGTCGCGCTTTATCCCGTTTTCAATTTCCTTTCCAGGCTTCTCGGCGGCCGTCCAAAGCTCGCAGCGACAATTCTCACTCTTATCAATCTCGCAATTGTCGTCGGACCAGCAGCATGGCTTGGCTTAAGTGCCTTGAACGGGGTGAAAGAGTTCGCTGGAAATCTGGGTGCTGGTAACCTGGTGATTCCATCCCCGCCGGAGATCGTTAACACCTGGCCGCTCATCGGCCCAAATCTTTACGAATTCTGGAACCAGGCGTCCGGCAATATTCGAGCCGCTGTGCGCGAAGTGGCTCCTTATCTGAAGCCATTGGCAGGGGTTTTGCTGGCTCTTGCCGGCAACGCCGGCGTGGGCATGCTGAAGTTCATTCTGTCCGTAGCGCTGGCCGGGTTTCTCTTCCCCTACGGCTCACAGCTTGTAGATGCTGGCAAGCATTTCCTCTATCGCATCGTGCCTGAGCAGAGTGAACATTTCCTCGAACTGGCGGGCGCGACCATCCGTGCGGTGTCTCAGGGTGTCATCGGCGTCGCAATCATCCAATCCCTATTGGCCGGCATCGGTTTCAAGCTGGCGGGTATTTCAAGCGCCGGCTTGTTGGCCTTCGCGGTTATGATCCTGTCGATCATTCAAGTCGGCGCCGCAATCGTCCTGGTTCCCGTGATCATTTGGATCTGGACGGACAAGGATTTCACCACGGCGCTACTGCTGACGGTTTTACTTGGTTTTGTCGGCGTACTTGACAACATCTTGAAGCCGCTCGTGATGAAGCGCGGCCTGACGACCCCCACACTTGTCATTTTAGTCGGGGTGATCGGAGGAACGCTCGCGCATGGAATTGTCGGCCTTTTCGTGGGACCGATCATTCTCTCTCTGGCCTGGGAATTGACGGTGGCCTGGATACATAGCGGACGCGCCGATACCGCGTCCTCGCCAGACTGATTGTCGAACGTTGACTTAGATCAATGCTCCTCGTCGCGGAGTTGGTTGACTGAATCCGCGAGGGTCAAAACATGCCGATGGATAGCGCAACGCCGCGGCGCGGTCCCATGTCTGGATTTGTCGCCTCGGCGATAGAGTACATGATGGACGCGGGTCAACGCAGCGTTCTGTTCCTGGACGTCTTGCGGCGACGCGGAGATCAGTATCGAGAACACGCCGCGCAAGCCGCGCCGCATGTTCTGCAATATGCCGCCGAACTGATCATCGATGGCCGTGAACTGGATGAGCCGGTAAATTATGTGCTCGTGCGCATTATTCCGCCCAAAGACATTGAAATTGATTCCGATCGGCGACCATTCATCGTGGTCGATCCCCGTGCCGGACATGGTCCCGGAATCGGAGGATTCAAGGCAGACAGCGAAATCGGCGTTGCGATGAAAGCGGGGCATCCGTGCTATTTCATCGGCTTCCTGCCTCAGCCGATGCCCGCACAAACAATCGAGAAAATCGCGCGCGCCGAAGCCCTGTTTATCGAGAAAGTCATCAGCCTTCATCCGAAAGCCGACGGCAAACCGTGTGTTATCGGGAATTGCCAGGCCGGCTGGGCCGTCGTGATCCTGGCGTCGCTGCGACCCGAACTGTTCGGTCCCGTCATCATCGCTGGCGCGCCGCTTGCCTATTGGGCGGGCGTGCATGGCAAATACCCGATGCGCTACCTGGGTGGTCTGCTGGGAGGAAGCTGGCTGACTGCGCTGACGAGCGATCTCGGGGCCGGAAAATTCGACGGCGCGTGGCTCGTACAAAACTTCGAAAGCCAGAACCCATCGAATACACTGTGGACCAAACAATACAACGTCTACTCAAAGGTCGATACTGAGGCCGAGCGATATCTCGACTTCGAACGCTGGTGGGGCGGGCACGTCAATCTGAACGCTGAGGAAATCCAATTCATCGTCGACGAACTGTTCGTTGGCAACAACCTCGCTGCCGGTCGTATCAGGATGTCTGATGGTCAAGCGGTCGACCTGCGTAATATCAGATCACCGATCGTGGTGTTCTGCTCCAAGGGAGATAATATTACCCCGCCGCAGCAGGCGTTGGACTGGATTCTCGATCTCTATGCGGACGTGGACGAAATCAGGGCCTACGGTCAAACGATCGTCTACACGATTCACGAGAGCGTCGGCCATCTCGGCATTTTCGTTTCCGGCGGCATTGCCAAGAAAGAACACGCGGAATTTTCCAGCAATATCGATTTGATCGATATTTTGCCACCCGGTCTCTACGAAGCGGTTTTCGAAGCCAAAGACGCCGACACGACGAATGCCGACCTTGCTGTCGGTCAGTGGGTCATGCGTTGCGAGGCGCGGACGCTTGATGACATCCGTGCCATGGGCGGCAATTCGTTCGAGGATGAACGTCGGTTTGCCACTGCCAAACGCGTATCGGAAATCAATCTGGCCGCTTACCGGAGATTTATGCAGCCTTGGATTAAAGGCGCGGTGACTCCGCAGGTGGCGGAATTGATGCGCAATCTGCACCCATTGCGGCTTCAATATGAAGCGTTCGGCAGCCACAATCCGTTCATGTCTGCGATAAAGGCGGTGGCGGAGCAGACAAAAGAGGATCGGAAACAGGTCTCGACGGACAATCCCTTCGTTGCCTTTCAGGAGCAGGTCTCCAAGCAAATCGTGCACGCTTTGGACATTTGGCGGGATTCGCAGGAGGCCCTGAGCGAGGCGACTTTTCTTGCAGTCTATGGCTCGCCGGCATTGCAAGCGGCAGTCGGAATCGATCTGCAATCCGTTCCGTCACGCCGGCAGGAGATGTCTGCTGCACACCGAGAAATGCTCAATAGGCGTATCGTCGAGCTGAAATCCAAAATCGGTGAAGGTGGACTTCGCGAAGCGGCCATTCGCAGTCTGCTATATGTCGGGTCGGCGAGAGGAATGGTGGATGAGCGTAGCCTGGAAGCGATGCGTAACGTCCGCCGGAGCAACGCCGGTGCGCGGCTGACGTTGACCGAGTTCAAAATGCTGGTCCGGGAGCAGTTCTTTATGCTTCTGCTCGATCAGGAAGGGGCGTTGACCGCGATACCGAAACTGTTGCCCGACGATGCAAGCATGCGTCAAGCGACTTTCCTGACAATCGGCGAAGTGCTGTCCGCCAGTGCGGCAGTTTCGGGTGAAGCCGCAAAGCGCCTGAAGCGTGTTGCGGAACTTTTCGGCGTCAACGCAGACGAGGTCTCGGACAAGGTGTCGAACCTCGCTCGCTTCGATCAGGCGAAGGCATCGTAGCGTCAATCGGAAAGATCCGGAGGGAACATGAACGCCATGCCAGTTGATACAGTAAAAGCGCGTTCTCCCAGCAAGTATGACCGTCTGATCGCCGCGGCCAAGGCGGCGCCGCCAACACCGACCATCGTCGTGTATCCCTGCGATGAAACCTCGCTGCGTGGTGTCATCGACAGTGCGTCGGCAGGCATCATCCGGCCGACGCTGGTCGGGCCTGAAGCAAAAATCAGGGATACGGCCGGCAAGTGTGGCCTAGACATCTCCGGCTTCAAGATTGTGGATGCGGCGCACAGCGAGGCTGCGGCTGCAAAGGGCGTTGAACTCATCCATGCTGCCGCGGGCGAGATGTTGATGAAGGGCAGCCTGCATACCGACGAACTCATGCGCAGCATTACGGCGAAGGTGGGCGGGCTGCGAACGAACCGGCGGATCAGCCACGTGTTCGTAATGGACGTGCCGGCCTATGCCGAAACGCTATTTGTGACGGACGCGGCCATCAACATTTTTCCCGATCTCGATGCCAAGCGCGACATCATTCAGAACGCCATTGATCTCTATACGCAAACCGGCTTTGGAAAATCGCCTCGCGTGGCGATCCTGTCGGCGGTTGAAACCGTTACTTCCAGTATTCCGTCTACGATCGAAGCTGCGGCGCTCTGTAAAATGGCCGATCGTGGGCAGATCACTGGCGGCGTGCTCGATGGACCTCTCGCCTTCGATAACGCTATCGATGCGGAAGCGGCACGGATCAAGGGAATCAGGTCCGAGGTTGCCGGACGAGCGCAGATCCTGCTCGTGCCCGACCTCGAGGCCGGCAATATGCTGGCGAAAAATCTCGCCTATTTCGCCAAGGCGGATAGCGCCGGCATCGTGCTCGGTGCCCGGGTACCTGTCGTTCTGACGTCACGTGCAGACTCGGCGCGCGCTCGGATGGCTTCCTGCGCAGTCGGGGCTCTCTATGCGAATGCAAGGCGCCAGCAGGCTCCAACAGTTGCTGCGTGATCGCCATGGATACCATCTTCGTCGTCAATGCAGGCTCCTCGAGCGTCAAGTTCCAGATCTTTTCGATCGAAGGGGAAGGGAGATTGCGGCGGCAGATCAAGGGCCAGATGGATGGCATTGGCCGTCGTCCTCGTCTGCGGGCGAGCGGCGTGGAAGGCGAACCACTGGCCGACCGCGCCTATCCGATCGAATCGGTTTCGGACGTCCCAGCCGCAATGAGCGTCGTCGGCGGATGGCTGCGCAATGAAATCCGCGTTAGCCCGATCGCAGTCGGTCATCGCGTCGTTCACGGTGGACCGGATTTCAGCGAGCCAGTGCTGATCGACCACGGTGTCGTAGCCCGACTGGAGCGGTTCGTGGCGCTTGCCCCGCTTCATCAGCCGCATAACCTGGCTCCGATCCGGTCGCTTCTCGCCAATTTTCCAAAACTCCCACAGGTGGCTTGTTTTGATACTGCGTTTCACCGCACGCATGACGCTGTCTCTGACTACTATGCAATTCCATACCAATTATATGCCGAGGGCGTCCGGCGTTACGGCTTTCATGGTCTTTCATATGAATATGTCGCGAAAACGTTAGCGCATATCGCCCCTGAAATTGCCAAGGGGCTGGTGATTGTCGCTCATCTCGGGAGCGGAGCCTCCATGTGCGCATTGAAGGGAGGACGCAGCGTCGAGAGTACCATGGGGTTCACGGCACTCGACGGGCTACCCATGGGAACGCGTCCGGGACAACTCGACCCCGGTGTCGTGCTCTATCTCATATCGGAACTAAAAATGTCGGCCTCGGACGTACAGAAATTCCTCTACGGCGATTGCGGATTGAAGGGACTCTCAGGCGTCAGCAATGATATGCGCGAACTAGAGGCAAGTGAGGATAAAAGGGCAAAACTGGCCGTCGAGTATTTCGTCCATCGGATTTGCCTCAACGCCGGCATGCTTGCGGCCGCGTTGCAGGGGCTGGACGCTTTTGTCTTTACAGCCGGCATCGGGGAAAACTCGACAGGCATTCGGGCGCGCGTCGCCGATCAACTGGGTTGGCTTGGCGTGACGCTGGATCCGACCGCGAATTCTCGCCACGCGCGCCTGATATCCGGCTCCGACAGCCTCGTTCCGGTCTACGTCATACCAACCGACGAGGAATTGATGATCGCGCAGCACACATTGGCGTTGCTGATGGGTGCACCAACCTCGAGTGCCAGGCAGGAGAGAGTGCCATAATTCCCGAATTTCCGGATACCAAGGTCGCTCTGAAAGGCAAGAAGGGCCTGATCGTAGGTATCGCCAACGATCAATCGATCGCTTGGGGGTGCGCCAAGGCATTTCGTGCGCTCGGTGCCGAACTTGCCGTGACCTATCTGAACGAGCGTGCGAAAAAGCACGTCGAGCCGCTTGCACAAGCATTGCAGGCGTCGATCTTCATGCCGCTCGACGTCATGGTCGAGGGGCAGACGGAGCGGGTATTTGAACGGATCGCAGCGGACTGGGGGCAGCTGGATTTTCTGCTGCATTCGATCGCCTTCTCTCCAAAGGATGCCCTCCACGGACGAGTGACAGACGTAGATCGCGACGGCTTCCTTAAAACGATGGATGTCTCGTGCTGGTCATTTATGCGAATGGCTCATTTGGCCGAACCATTGATGAAACGGGGCGGATCCATTTTCACCATGACCTACTACGGCAGCCAGATGGTGGTGGAGAACTATAATGTGATGGGCGTGGCAAAGGCGGCGCTTGAAGCCGCCGTTCGCTACATCGCTGCGGAACTGGGCCCGAAAGGCATCCGCGTTCACGCAATCTCGCCAGGACCACTCGCTACGCGCGCGGCTTCCGGCATTCCGGACTTCGACGAACTCATGGACAAGGCACAGTCAAAGGCTCCATCGCGCAGTCTCGTCAGTATCGACGACGTCGGCAACGCAACTGCGTTTCTGGCTCTCGATGGCGCCAAGCTCATCACCGGGGGCGTCCTCTATATTGATGGCGGCTATCATATTATCGATTAGCACGTTGGTGCTGCTTATATCAGTCGTCAGCGAACGTTGCGCTCGCGCTCATACATAGGCGAGTAGATGCTCGGCCACCTCGCCCCGACGCGTCCGGGTTCAGGTCTGCTGATCAAGATTAGCGAGCTGCCCTCGGTTCAAGAGAACGATCTGGCGCTGATTGCTGCCGACAAAGCCGATGATATCCAATTCATGCAGCCGCGATAATGCGCGAGACACCGTTTCCAGAGTCAGCCCCAGATAGTCGGCAATATCGCGCCGCGACATCGGCAGTGGTATGACGCCGGCCGCCGTGAGCCGTCGGTCCATCTCAATCAGGAAGGCGACGACCCGTTCCAGAGACGTCTTGCGACCGAGCAGCAACATGTGATTTTCCGCATGCTGCAGATTGTCCGTGGTCATGCTGAGCAGATTTCGCGTGACCATGGCATCGCTCTCGGCCACCATCTCAAGGCTCTGCCGTTTGATCAAGCGAACCGTGGTGTTCTGGATCGCTTCTGCCGTAAACCGATGCTCGCTTCCGTTTTCCAGGCCAAAAATGTCGCCCACGAGGTGGAATGCGCCGATCTGGCGACGACCGTCTGAAAGCAACTTGTAGCTTCGCACCGCGCCCGCCTTGACTTGATAAACATAGTCAGCAGGCTCATTTTCTCCGTATATTTCAGTACCCTTCTTATAGGTGAATTCGTTTAATCGAATTTTTCGATTTGAATTATTAGTTATTCCGAGTTCGCCGAGAGAGGTGGCGCGATATGCCAAATCGGTGGTAACGCGGACAAACATGGCCAACTCCTGTACAGTATCGATTGTTGGATATGGTCTGCCTCAATGAAGTATGTCCGTGGAAGGAAGCCTTTGAAGCTTCCGCTAAGACACGTTTTTTGACCATTGTCTTTAGGGTCATTGTACCAAGGGACAGGTTTGTATTAGAGTGTCAGAAAGTACAGGGTCCAGCTTCGGATGCCTTTGTTTGAACGGTATCGGTCGCCGCGTGAGGATCAGCCCGTGGGGAGGCCAGGGATTTGGCCAGTGCCCCTCGGTGACCCTGGGACGAGATATAAGCTAGAGTGACGGCTGGGAGGCGGACTTGCCTGGCCTTGTCTATATTGTCGACGACGATGCTTCGTTTCGGACAGCGGTCGAACGTCGTCTGAAGCTGGCTGGTTATGAAGTCGAGAAGCATTCGTCGGCCCAGGCATTGCTGGACAGTCTGCGGGGCCCCGAAAGGCCGGGATGCGTTCTGCTCGACATACGAATGCCCGGACTGACGGGGCTGGAATTACAAAGCCGTCTCATCGAGCTCCAGTCGATCCTACCGATCATCTTCGTTACTGGCCATGCTGACACCCCGACGATCGTGCGAGCTATCAGGGCAGGTGCCGAAGATTTTCTGATCAAGCCAGTATTATCAGAGCAACTGATCGACGCGATCGAACGCGCCCTGGCACGCCACGAGTTAATCAGCATCCAACGAAGCAAGCTCCATACCAAACTTGCGCTTCTTGAGACATTGACGCCTCGCGAGCGACAGGTCTTCGATTTGATCGTGCGCGGCAAGATTAACAAGCAAGTTGGCAGGGAGCTAGGAACAACGGAGCGGACCGTGAAAGCACATCGCCACGAGGTTATGGAGAAGATGCGGGTGCATTCGCTTGCAGAACTGGTTTCGATCGCGGAGCGACTTGGCCTGATCAATTCCAACGAAAATTCAGGCAGCTAGTCTTTGTGTTCCCCGCAATTTTCTCCGCGGTATCATGGACGAAGGACAATATGGATATTGATAGGCTAGGCGTCTAAATGGATGCGCAGTAGGCGATGGTGACGTGCTCCCCAATTTCCTGCCGGTCAATAAGGTAGGCCCGGCTTCAATTTGGCCCTTTTGCAGGGGCCGGTTTGCGAACACCGACGGTGGCAGGCCGCCGAGGCTCGAATGGGGTTTGACGATGTTGTAGTCGATCCGCCAGTAATGCGGCAACGATAGTGACGCGAAACGCTCGGCCGCAATCGAGTCGGGATGTTCCGCATATCTAACAAAGCCGTTTCCAGCAAGATCGCTAATTGAGCCGGTCGAGAAGTTCATCGAGCGTCACTCCAGCGCGACCGGTCGGTCCGTTTGTGAAGTCCTGTTCGAACGTCTGCGTTGCGCTCTCGTGGAGAGAGCGAACCCGATCGCGTGCAGCGAAATCGCAGAGCCCATTTTTCTTGATCATCTTCGGTCCTTAGAAATTCGTCGATGGTTTGATCTAGATCAATCCGCGTCCGGCGCGACGCGCCGCCTATGCTATCAGGATCTGTGAATCTTGCCGGTCGTCTTGCTTCTCTGCGACATACGTTAGGAACGTCTATGAAGCTGTACGCGCTTCAGGGAGTGAGTTGGACAGGGATTTTTCCGCCGCTGACGTGGCTTGCCGGATATAAACCGTCTTGGTTTCATCGTGATGCGATCGCGGGGGTGACGCTCGCCGCCTACGCCATCCCGGTGTCGCTGGCCTATGCGGGCCTTGCCGGATTGCCGCCGCAAGTCGGCATCTATGGTTATCTTCTTGGCGGCTTGGGCTATGCTCTTATCGGATCGTCTCGCCAGCTTGCTGTCGGTCCTACCTCCGCAATATCGCTCATGATCGCTGGCAACCTCGGGGCATTGGCAGGAGGAGACGCCGTACGATTCGCACAGATTGCGAGTCTTTCGGCATTCGCTGTGGCGCTGCTTTGCCTGGTCGCCTGGGTCTTCAGGCTGAGCATTATTGTGCGCTTGGTTAGCGACAGCATTCTCGTCGGCTTCAAGGCGGGCGCTGGACTTACAATCATCATGAGTCAGTTGCCGAGCCTGTTCGGCGTGGCTAGTGGCGGCCATAACTTCCTTGACCGCGCAATTCGACTCGCGGGTCAGATCGGCAACATCAATCCACTTGTATTGGGCATAGGAATTGTGGCGATCGCGCTCCTTTCCCTCGGCGAACGCTTCCTGACAGGCAGACCTGTCGGACTCATGGTGCTGGCATTGTCGATTCTCGTGGCAACGTTGTTCGGATTTTCAGCGCTGGGTGTGCCCGTCACCGGAAAGATACCAGAAGGATTGCCTGCCTTCGAGGTGCCGACTTTCGGAATGCTGGATTTCGAAGAGCTATTTCCAATAGCAGCCGGATGTCTGTTGCTGGCGTATATAGAAGGCGTTTCTGCGGCGCGGAGTTTTGCAGCAAAACATGGATATAGCATCGATGTCCGTCAAGAATTCTTGGCGCTGGGGGTTGCCAACCTCGCAGTTGCATTCGGCCATGGCTATCCCGTCGCGGGCGGGTTGTCGCAGTCCGCCGTCAATGACACGGCGGGGGCGCGCACGCCCCTGGCATTGGTGTTTTGCTCACTTACCCTCGCGCTCTGCCTGCTGTTCTTTACTGAGTTGCTAACCAACCTGCCGCGGGCCGTGTTGGCTGGAGTTGTCATTGCCGCAGTTTACAAACTTGTTGATATTCGCGCGCTAGTCCGTATGTGGAAAGTAAGCCGCATCGACTTCCATGCCGCGGCTATCGCCCTCGTATCGGTGTTGTTGCTTGGGATTCTCCAGGGTATTTTGCTTGCTGCCCTTGCATCCATCCTCCTGCTTCTTATCCGAGCGTCGCGGCCCAATATAGCGTTTCTTGGACGGCTTCCTGGCTCGGGTCGCTATTCCGACAGCCTCCGGCATGAGGGCGTGAAACCGTTGGTTGGCGTTATTGCGTTCCGTCCTGAAGCCTCGTTGCTCTACATCAACGCCGAGACGATTCTTGAGACAGTTTTGGCAACGCTGCGAAAATCGTCTGACGTGAAGCTAGTTGCCTGCGATCTTTCGGCGTCGCCCTACATCGATTTGGCGGGGGCCCGGATGCTGATCGATCTCCATGATGAACTCATGTCGCGTAATATAGCGTTCTGCATCGTCGGCGCTCACGCGCAGTTGCGTGAATTGCTAAAGGCGGAAGGGCTGGCGGAGAAGACGGACAGCAGGGAATGGCTCCGCACGCTTGACGCTGTGCTGGCCGATGACAATGCCGGCGAACGACCCGACCTCCAGAGCGAACGGACGCCTCAACAGTGAACTATTCCCGAGATGCCCTGCAGATCAGGGGATTCCGACCGGACGTGTCTGACATCAGCTTACATGTGCAGTGCGACCTTCGCTGCAGCTCGGGGCGTTATGTCGGGGAGAGCGACGTTGACTTGGATCAAGGTGGCCGAAAAGCAAAAGGAAAATGTCCACCAATACTCTAGTACGCACAACAAGCGCCTATCAGTTTTCTTTCCGTTCAGTCGAAGCTGCTGGTTTATCGAAGCGTTGAGTCATCAGAGGAAAATAGGAAAAGGACATCATGAAAAGGTTTAGCATAAGCGTCGCCCTGGTAGCCCTGCTCGTGGGCGCAGTCGTCAACAGTACGCCAGCACGAGCTGAGATAGGTCGCGTCGCAGTGATCTTCACTAAAGGCGGGTTCGTCGTAGGAGTCGGTGGCGGCGAGGGCGTGTTGACGCTCCGGGGCCACCATTATCCATTCACTGTATCGGGGATGAGCGTCGGCTTCACGATCGGAGCCTCGACCTCCAAACTAGTTGGACGAGCTATCAATCTGAAGGGACCGACCTCTATTGAAGGCAGGTACACCGCTGTCGGAGCCGGAGGAGCCTTTGCGGCCGGGGCAGGTGGAGTTCAATTGCAGAATGCCAATGGCGTGATCCTGCAATTGAGTGGTCCGAAGGTAGGCGCCGAAATGTCGGTCGCTGTCAGCGGGGTCTCGATACGCCTGAAATAGATACGAACCAGATCGACCGCGCAGTGCGCGGCCGATCCACTTAATAACGTTCAGCCACGAACGCCATCCCGCGCAGGCTGGTCTGGTCGTCAAAGTCTCCCTTGGCGGAACGTTTTGGCAGCTTGACCTTATTCTTATGGATACGTTTGTACGGAATCGACTGCAGCAGATGGGCGATGCAGTTCAGTCGTGCCCGGCGCTTGTCGTCGGATCGAATGATGTACCATGGCGATTGTTGCGTGCTGGTCGCCTTGAACATCAGATCCCGCGCTTCCGAATAGTCGTGCCATCGTCGATAGGATTCGGTATCCATTGGACTTAATTTCCATTGCCGCAACGGATCATCAATTCTAGCCTTAAAGCGACGCTCCTGCTCGTCCATTCCGACCTCAAGCCAGAGTTTGATGAGGATGATGCCGCCTTCGATGATATATTTCTCGATTTCCGGACAGAGCGAAAGGAATCGCTTGTGCTCGGCGGGTGTGCAGAAGCCCATCACATATTCCACGCCGGCGCGGTTATACCAACTCCGGTCGAATATCACGATTTCACCGGCAGCCGGGAAATATTGCATGTAACGTTGAAGGAATAACTGCGTTTTCTCGCGATCCGACGGAGCTGGCAAGGCGGCAACGCGAAACACGCGCGGACTGACCTTCTCCGTAATCGCCTTGATCGTGCCGCCCTTGCCAGCGGCGTCTCTGCCCTCGAACAGGATAATAACTCGAATCTTGTTCGCCTTCACCCATTCCTGGAGATAGCAAAGCTCGACCTGGAGTTTTTCCAACTCTTTCTCATAGGCCTTGCGTTTCATCCGTGGCGCGTCTGCGTCGGCTGCCATTCGTAATTTCCGCTGCTTCAGATTAAACTCTACGGACTGTCCTCAGTCTCCCCAGGAAATAGTGATGCCGATATCGCCCGGAATGCCTCCGGGGTAGTCGATAATCTGGTAGCCGATGCGATAACCCCGCGGTTTCAGGTATTCGCGCCAAAGCTCGAAGATTTCCTTCGGAATCCCCATCAATGTATTTTCCCAACCGGCTTCCTGCTGATTGATGGCACGGCCATTATCTGTGCACAGCGAGTTGGGAAACCGATATACTTGCACTTCGGTTAATCCGTTTCGTACTGCTCGCTGAATAATCGTCGAGGCGAGTTGGATTTTCTCTTCCTCGGATTTGCCTGACGGACGACTGAGCCGTTCGATCAGCGCTTGTTTCTCGGCTTCTGCGGCCGCTGCCAGGCGGGCATACTGATCCGCCTTTTCGGTCTCCTTAAGGGCCGCTTCTTTCCGAATCTGCTTCGCACTGGGAATGAGGTCATCGATGCTGCCTGGCATGACGAGGAACTCCTAATCTAATGGTCTTGGTCTGCTCCACATCTCCACAAAACTATGTCGGGTCGACCTCGTTGCCTTGATCTAAGTCAAACGATTCGCATCGGCCGGACGTAACGTGCACGCCAAAGGTCTCACTGCGCCGGTCTCCAAGGGAGACGTGATGCTCAGGCTGGATAGATCGAAACAGGAGGCAGCGCTCGAAACGGCCAAGCGAAAGATTGCTGAAGTCGATGCTGCAATCGCACAGCGGTCGGGTTGAGCAGTTTGCTCTGCGCACAGGTGATATCGTCAATCCGCTGATGCGATCCGCTGGGATACTCATCCCGGAAGGCGCCGGCCAGCGATCACTGCAGGCGGGGTTTGGGCAGATCGAAGCTCAAGTCTTGAAAGAAAGGATGGTAGCGGAGGCGACCAGCATCTCCAAGCCGTGGGTGATAATCCCAATGGTCGTCACCACGGTTCAGGACTACATCGCCGCCGGTCAATTTCGCGGCGGAGAGCAATTGGTTGAAGCGCAGAGTGTCGCGAGGCCCGGCACGATCCTCGTTCATCTCAAGCCCCCTTATAAGGGTGGTCTCGCAGGGGTGACGGCCGGAAAATTGTCCAGCATGTTAATGACGGGGTAGGATTGGTGCATGCGCTGCTGCTTCGGATTCAGGCGCTGCTTTTGCCAATCAAGACATTGGCACTTAGCGATCACTGACTGCTTCAAGGAGGAAAGCCATGAGTGCGCTTCGAAAGCTCGTCTTTGCAGCGGCAATTACCGCGAGCGCCGTGCTGCTGTCGCCGCAGAAGGTCAATGCGTTCGAGTTTTCCGGGGCGTGGGCTACGAGTGCGGAACAATGCAATAAAATATTTACTCGCAAAGGACGTGCACGCCAAATCGGTTTTACGAATTTTTCAGGTGCTTACGGCGGTGGGTTCATAGTTGAAGCCAATCGCCTAAGAGGGAAATCCGCGAGCTGCCTGATCAAGTCGAAGAAGGAGAGCGATCAAAGCGTCAATCTCGTTGTCGCTTGCGACTCAGGGATCATGCTTTCAAAAGTTCAGTTCTTCCTGAAGGTGATCGATGCCGACACCATCACCCGAG
Source organism: Nitrobacter sp. 62-13 (assembly GCF_001896955.1). Lineage (GTDB taxonomy): Bacteria > Pseudomonadota > Alphaproteobacteria > Rhizobiales > Xanthobacteraceae > Nitrobacter. The sequence continues at coordinate 44,125 of NZ_MKRN01000176.1, forward strand.
AATTCCCGGGTATGGAAGGAATAGATGCTCAATATCACCGATGTCGAATCTAGCTAATCATACCTTAGATCGGTGGAGTTTGAATTTAAGAATGGAGCGTTCTCCGAGGCAAGGATTGGCCGGACCCTGATGCCAATAAGCTATGGCGGAGTCGCCTGGAGGGCGATGTGCTCGGCGGTTACCGCGGCCGTGAGTGCTCTCGGCGCGCGGACGCATATCATGGTTTCTCATGCGTTCGGATCGTGGATGCCTCCGGCCGGGTCGCGACGCGTTGTTGACAGTTGCGGCTTCGTTCGCTCAGGCTGTATGCCTGTACGAAAAAGTGCTACGATGCAGCCGTTCGGAGAGCCGGCGTACGAAGATGAACGGACGCGTTCCGATGGTAGCGATGGATCTCGTCATTCGTCTGTTCGTCTGCCTGCTGGTCTGGGCGATCATTCCGTCCGAGCTTGCGCGAGGCGCTCAAAGTCGCGAAATCAAGCGAGTATTAATCCTGAATTCCTTCGGGCAGGATTTCAGACCCTGGGGGGCATACGCCAAAGCCATTCGCGAGAATCTGGAACGGTTGTCGCCATGGCAGATTGATCTTCGGGACCACTCGTTAGTTTCCGCACGTTCTGGCGGTGAAAAACCCGAACTTCCTTTTATTGATTACCTGACGGCGCTTTATTCCGAACACCCGCCGGATATCGTCATTGCCATCGGCGCCCCTGCCTCGAATTTCGTTCAGCATAACCGCCAACGTCTGTTCATTGGAATTCCCCTCATACTGTCGGCTGTCGAGCAGCGGCGTGTCCAGTTATCGAATTTGCCGGATAACGAAACCATTATTGCGGTTTCTCACGATTTTCACCTTTCTTTCGAGACGATCCTTCGTGTTCTTCCCGAAACGAAGCGAATTGTCGTTGTGAACGGAACATCGCCAAATGAGAAATTCTGGCTCGGGGAGCTCCGCAAGGATGCGGCCGCTTTCAACAAGAAGGTCGAATTCATTTGGACCGACGATATTCCGTTTCAGCAGTTTTTGGAAAAAAGTGAAACGTTGCCGGCGAACACAGCCATCTTCTGGCATCTTATGAACGTCGATGCGGCAGGGATTTCTTACGAGGGGAATAATGCGCTTCGGCAACTCCACGAAGTGTCCAATGCTCCGATTTTTTCTTACGACGATGGCTTTTTTGGCAACGATATCGTTGGCGGGCCAATGTATTCCGTTCTCGAAATTAGCAGGCTTACGGCTGCCGTGGCGGTTCGAATCCTGAACGGAGAAAGGCCTCGCGATATAAGGCCTGCTGCAATCAAATATGCCGGTCCAAAGTTCGATTGGCGGGAGATGCAGCGCTGGGGTATCAGGGAGAGCAACTTGCCTCCGGGAAGCAAGATCCTGTTTCGTGAGCCAGGTATCTGGGAAAAGTACAGTGTATCGCTTTCGCTGATTACGATCGTAATCCTGATTCAAGGGGGGTTAATCAGCGGACTGCTCCGCGAACGGCATCGTCGCCGTCTTGCTGAAGTTGAATCGCGGAAGCGTCTGGTCGAGCTTGCACATCTTAACCGACATTCGACCGTCGGTGAACTGACCGCTTCGATCACGCACGAATTAAACCAGCCGCTAGGCTCAATTCTTACCAACGCGGAAACGGCAGAGCTCATGCTGACTAGCTCTTCACCGGATCTGGGTCAATTGAGGGAAATTATCGCCGACATCAGGCGCGACGATCAGCGCGCCAGCGAAGTTATACGTCGGCTACGCAGCGTCTTGAGGAAAACACCCTTTGAGATGAAGTGTATCGATCTGAACGAAACGGTACGGCAGGTGATCGGATTTATCACAGCCATGTCTCGGGCACGGAACATTATATTGAGATGCGTCACGACATCGGTCGATCTGACGGTCAAGGGCGATGCCGTTCAATTGCAACAAGTTGTTCTGAATTTGATTGTCAATGCGGTGGAAGCAATATCGGAAGCGGACTCAAGTGAGCGTGAAGTTAGCGTAACCACGAACCTTTCGGACGACATCGCAGAAATTAGCATCAGCGACACCGGCCCTGGCATAGCCGCCGGTGATCTCAAGAGCGTCTTCAATCCATTTTTCACGACAAAACCACAGGGCGTGGGTATGGGACTCGCGATTGTCCGAACTATTGTGGAGGCGCATCAGGGGCATGTTTCCGCGGCGAACTTATCGTCCGGCGGCGCACTTTTCGTAATCAGGCTTCCGTCTGCGCGCGGTCGATCAATTTTGACCTGATGACTCCGGTCACGCTGGCACTGCAGTGCAGCAACACGACGCCGTTCGTTTCATTGATCTTTATCAAAGCACGAGCCCGGCCTGGATCCATCGTGTAACGATGCACTTGAGGAGAGCCGAGATGTTCCGCTGCGGCAAGACGTTGATCGCTCTTACATTGCTAATGACGAATCCTGTCGCGGTCTCCGCCCAAACGGCCGACAATCCGCCCGGCTCCGGCAGCACGCAGCAGCTGACGACCAAACCTTTGCCCGGTGCAGAGTTATTGAAATCCGAGCAGCTCGAAGCGCTGGTCGCCCCGATTGCGCTCTATCCCGATGAGTTGCTCGCAAATGTGCTGGCTGCGTCGACTTATCCACTTGAAGTCGTACAGGCCGACCGGTGGCTCAAGGAACGCAAAGCGCTCAAAGGCGATGCGTTGAAGAGCGAAGTTGAAAAGCAATCATGGGACAACAGCGTCAAGGCGCTTTCGAGCACTCCAGATGTCATTTCAATGATGAGCGACAAGATCGACTGGACCAAGAGTCTCGGCGATGCCGTTCTCGCGCAGCAAGCGGACGTCATGGATGCAATCCAACGCCTTCGTTCTAAGGCCTACGACAACAAAAAGCTTGTCACCACCAAACAGCAGAAGATCAGCGTTCAAACGCAAGAAAACAGGCGGACGATCGTCATCGAAGCTGCCAGCCCTGATACGATGTACGTGCCGTATTATGATCCGGCAACGGTTTACGGGAGCTGGCCCTATACAGAATATCCACCCTACTACTTCGGGTATCCGTCCTATATCGGCGCGGGAGTGATCGCGACGGGGCTCGCGTTCGGTGCGGCCTGGGCTATCGGGCGCTGGGGTAATTATTGGGGCGGCGGGTTCAATTGGGGTAACCGCAATCTCTACGTCAATCACTACAACAGGACGAACAACATTGGAAACAGCTGGCAGCACAATCCGGCGCATCGCCAGGGCGTGCGATACAATAACGCGAACGTTCAGCAGCGCTTCGGCAATAACAATCTGAAGGCGGGCGTCTCGAACCGCATGGATTTTCGTGGCCGCGATGGGCAGCAGGTGCTTCGTCCCGGGCAGGATCGAGCTGGCGGCGGAGATCGGGCAGCAGGAGATCGTGCAGGCGACCGTGCGGCCTCGCGCAACCAGCCGGGCGGCGATCGTGGCAATCGGTCGGGCGCAGCCGATCGCGCCCGGGGTGGCGGCGACCGGGCCAAGGCAGGGAACAGGGCTGCCAACCGTAGCGGCGCGGCGCGTGGCGGCGGCAATCGTGGCGGCGCCATGAACATATCGTCGGGCAGGGCGGCTTCCGCGGCCTCGGTTCGCGGTCACGCGAGTCTGGGCAGTCGAGGAGGCAGCTTCGCTGGACGCGGCGGCGCGGCATCCGCCGGCAGAGGAGACTTCCATGGCGGCGGATTTCGCGGCGGCGGTGGCGGGGGCTTCCGTGGTGGCGGTGGCGGTTTCCGCGGCGGCGGAGGGCGGCGATCCGATATCCAGTTGAAACACGACATCGTGCTGCTGGGGTATCTCGCCAATGGTCTCGGCTACTACCGCTTCAGCTATCTCGGCAGCAGGAAGTCATATGTCGGCGTGATTGCGCAGGAAGTGCAGAACCTGATGCCGCAAGCCGTGATCCGTGGTCGCGACGGCTACCTCAGAGTTTACTACGAGAAGCTGGGATTAAAGCTGAGAACCTACAACGACTGGTTCGCTGCGGGCGCAAAAATTCCTGTGTTGCGGGAGGTGTCGCCATGATCGCATCGATACGGATTTCTCGCGCCGCTTCGACCGGTGCGGTAGCAATCCTTGCGATCGCTCTGTCAATCGGCGCGAGCCGGGCTCAACAGGCCTTTTCTTCGCCGGAAGATGCGGCAGCGGGACTGGTAGCGGCGGTCAAGACCGGCATGACACGAGCCATTCTGAAAGTCCTCGGCAGAAATGCCGAAGACCTGGTCGAATCCGGCGATAGCGTTGCTGACGAAGAGACGCGGAAGCGTTTTCTTTCTGCGTATGATGCCAAGCACGCCATCAAGGCTGAAGGAAACAAGAAGGCGACGCTTATTTTAGGCGCCGATGAATTTCCGTTTCCAATTCCACTTGTCAGCGGCAAGAGCGGCTGGGAATTCAACGCAAGCGCCGGGCGTCTCGAGATTCTTTATCGCCGCATCGGACGCAATGAATTGGATGCAATTCAGACCTGTCTCGCCTTCGTAGATGCCCAGAACGAATATGCCGAGAAGGATCGAACAGGCGAAGGCGTCAGTATTTACGCTCAACGCATTGTCAGCAATCCTGGCAAGAAGGATGGACTATTCTGGCGCGACGACCGCGACCCCAGCCCACTTGGCGAGTTGGCGGCGGAAGCATCATCAGAGGGCTATAAGGTCGATGGGCATGGCGCCCCGTATCACGGATATTTCTTTCGAATATTGAGGGGACAAGGCCCCAACGCGCCCGGTGGCGCACTGAACTACATCGTCAAAAGCAAAATGATCGGCGGTTTCGCGCTGATCGCTTATCCTGCCGAATACGGCAACTCTGGAGTCATGACCTTCATGGTCAGCCATACCGGAACCGTCTATCAAAAGGACCTCGGCAAGAGAACGGACTTTCTCGCCAAACGTATCGTCTTGTTCGATCCGGATCAGACGTGGAAGAAGGTCGACACGACGGAGCATTGAACGCGACGGTTGAGCGAGGATGCTCACGCGTCTGGCCCGGTGTTTGTGTTGATTGTTTTCGGTGACGCGGCTGACGGCTCAGCTGCGACCATTCTGTGTCGCCATCCACCGTTGCGAAACGGAAAGTATCGAAGCCGACGATCGTTCATTTGTTGATCTAAATCAAAGCCAGAAATGCTGTCGACACGATGGTCATGGTGCATGCCGAGTTGTCGCCCTCGGTATCGATGTGTCCGACTTGATCGGTCCAAGCCGGTGGGAGATGCACCATGAAAACCAGCGCAGCCCTGAGGACGGAAGCCAAGGCCGGAGATTGCTGGAGCGATTTCCAGCCCGGAGATTGGCTCAACTCCATCAACGTTCGCGATTTCATCATCCGAAATGCTACGCCTTACGCGGGTGACGAAGCTTTTCTCGCCGGACCGTCTCAGCGTACCAAGGCCGTCTGGGCGAAATTGCAGCCGTACTTCGCCGAGGAACGAAAAAAGGGGGTGCTTGCAGTCGATGCTCAAACTCCCTCGACGCTGCTTGCTCACAAGGCTGGCTATATCGATCGCGATAATGAAGTTATTGTAGGTCTTCAGACCGACCAACCTTTCAAGCGAGCGATTTTTCCGTTCGGCGGATTGCGGATGGTCGAAGCGGGTCTCAAGGCCGCGGGCTTCGAACCCGACCCGGTCGTCCACGAGGTTTTCACGAAATACCGAAAGTCGCATAACGACGGCGTCTTCGACGCCTATACGCCCGAAATCATGAAATGCCGGAAATCCGGGATTATCACTGGCCTGCCCGATGCTTACGGTCGTGGCCGTATTATTGGAGATTACCGGCGGGTTGCTCTTTATGGGATCGACCGCCTTCTCGCAGCCAAGCGAGCCGAGCGGGAACAGATCGACGACATGTGGCCGAGCGATGACATCATTCGGTTGCGCGAAGAACTTTCCGACCAGATACGCGCACTTGAAGACCTATCCTCGATGGTCAAGCTATACGGCCTCGATATATCGAAGCCTGCCCGCAATGCTCAGGAGGCGTTCCAATGGACCTACTTCGCCTATCTGGGGGCGATCAAGGAGGCCAACGGGGCCGCCATGTCCATTGGCCGTATATCGACTTTCCTCGACATCTACATCGAGCGTGATCTGAAGCAGGGCGCTTTGGACGAAAACGAAGCTCAGGAACTCTGGGATCAGCTGGTTCAGAAGCTTCGCATAGTCCGCTTTTTGCGCACACCCGAATATGACGCGTTGTTCAGCGGAGACCCTTATTGGGCGACCGAGTGCATCGGGGGTATGGATCTGGACGGGCGCACGCTGGTGACCAAGAGCAGCTATCGCATGCTGCACACGCTTACGAATCTCGGTCCGGCGCCTGAGCCGAACATCACGGTGCTGTGGTCCAACCATATGCCCGCGGCGTTCAAACGCTATTGTGCCAAGGTCAGCCGCGATACGTCCTCGCTTCAATACGAAAACGACGATCTGATGCGCCCGTTCTGGGGCGACGATTACGGTATCGCGTGCTGCGTTTCGGCGATGCGCCTCGGCAAGCAGATGCAGTTCTTTGGCGCCCGTGTGAACCTGGCGAAGGCGCTGCTGTATGCGATCAATGGAGGCCGCGACGAAGTCTCAGGCGAGCAGGTAGCACCCCAGACGAGGCCGGTCGCAGGCGACTTCCTCGACTACGACGATGTGATGGCCAAGTTCGACACCACGATGGAGTGGCTGGCGCGCACATATGTCCACGCGATGAACTGCATCCACTACATGCACGACAAGTATTTCTACGAACGCCTGGAGATGGCGTTGCATGATCGCGACGTCCTCCGAACAATGGCGTTCGGCATCGCCGGCCTATCGGTGGTGGCCGATAGCCTCAGCGCGATCAAGTACGGCAAGATTCGTGTGGTCCGCGATGCGACAGGGTTGGTGGTCGATTATCAGAATGAGGGGAATAAGGCTGTTCCCCAATTTGGTAACAATGATGACCGCGTTGATCAAATCGCCTCAAGCATCGTCACCAGCTTCATGGAGAAGATACGAAAACATCCTACCTATCGCAACGCGACGCATACGCAGAGCGTGCTCACCATTACCTCCAACGTAGTTTACGGAAAGGCCACCGGTAACACCCCCGATGGGCGCCGCAAGGGCGAACCGTTCGGGCCGGGCGCAAACCCGATGCACGGTCGGGACAGCCACGGCTGGCTTGCTTCCTGTCTGTCTGTTGCAAAGCTCCCCTACAAGGACGCGCAGGATGGCATCAGCTATACGGTTTCCGTCGCTCCACAGAAGGCGCATCTCTCGGAAAGCCAGATGATCGAAGAAGCCGTCAAGGCTTTTGACGTTTATTTTGATCGAGGCGGATTCCACATGAATCTGAACGTGATCGATAAAGACACGCTCGAGGATGCGATGAAAAATCCGGACAAGTACCCTCAGCTCACCATTCGAGTCTCCGGTTATGCCGTCAACTTCGTTCGTCTCACGCCGGAACAGCAGAGAGATGTGATCAGCCGCACTTTCCACGGCCAGATCTGAACCGAGGTGAACCATGTCGACGGTGCAGATGCTTGAATCCGGAAGTCGTTATGACCTCCGGGTTGGAATTTCACCCGACGCGCCGGACGAAGGCCAGCTCAAGGATGAAGAGGGCGCGTTCGGGTATTGTCACTCCTACGAAACCTCATCTCGATATGATGGGCCAGGTCTACGCATCGTGATCTTCGTCTCCGGCTGTCTTTTGCGATGCACCTACTGCCACAATCCGGATACGTGGCATCTTAAGGATGGGACTTACGTTTCGGCCGACCATGTGCTTCGTCGCGTAAGTGATTTCGTGCCCGCACTTCTTCCGCTTGGCGGAGGACTTACAATTTCCGGCGGAGAGCCGATGGTTCAACTTGCATTCACACGGCGGATATTCGCCGGAGCAAAGGCGTTGGGCCTGCACACAGCCATTCAGACCTCGGGGTTTATGGGGGATCGTGTCGATGAAAATTATCTGTCGAACATCGACCTTGTCATGCTCGACATCAAGAGTTCGGATCCCGACACCTACCGACGGGTGACGGGTCGCGATCTCGCGCCGACGCTGCGCTTCGCTGAGCGGCTTGCTGCGCTTTCCAAGCCGGTGTGGGTTCGTTTCACACTCGTCCCCGGCGAGACCGACGAACCCGCCAACGTCGACGGCATCGCTCAATTTGTCGCGCCGATGAAAAATGTCGAGTGGGTCGAGGTGCAGCCGTTCCATCAGATGGGCGCATTCAAGTGGAAGGCGATGGGACTCGATTACAAGCTGCTCGACACGCCGCCTGCCGGCAAGGACCTGGTAGACCGCGTCGTCGGGCAGTTTCGATCGGCAGGCTGTCAGGTTCGCTAGCTGCATCAGGGGTTCGGGAGAAACCAAAATGCTGGACCTTGCTCGTGACATTATCGGAAGCCAACCGATACTGACTGCCTTCCTGGCGATCGGGTTGGGTTATCTGGTCGGTCAGGTCAGTATCGCAGGATTTTCTCTCGGCGTCGGCGCCGTTCTTTTCGTCGGCCTTGCCATCGGTGCGTTCGCCCCCAAAGCGCAGATCATCGGCCCGATCGGACTGACAGGACTGATCATGTTCCTGTACGGCATCGGTATCCTGTACGGCAGGCAGTTCTTCGAAGGCATGGTCGGCGTCGGGCAGAAGTACAATATACTTGCTCTTGTCGCATGTCTGGCCGGCTTATTGGTCGCGCTCGGGCTTGGACATATCTTCGGCATCGGGGTCGGACATACGCTCGGTATCTATGCCGGATCGATGACAAGCACGGCCACGCTCCAGGCCGCGCTCGACGTCATGAAGAACAAGGATCCGTCGATCGGCTATTCGATTGCTTATCCATTCGGGGTCATCGGTCCGATCCTGTGCATCTACTTCATGAACCGAATCGTAAAGCCGAAATTTCCGGCTAAAGCGCAGCGATTCCAAATGGGCGAGATATCGATCGGCAAAAGCCACGCCGGAAAGAGACTTGACGAATTGATGACGAAGGTGCTGAGCAGCGTGCAGGTCACGATGGTTCGCAAAGACGGACGCAACTTGGTCCCTGAGGCCGATACTGTCTTGTCCGCCGGCGATGCGATTCTCGTGATCGCGGAGCAGAACGAAGAAATTGCCAAAGCGGCCGCCGCGCTCGGAAAGCTGGAGCCCGGACGCCTGGCCGGCGACCGCACCGACCTTGATTACATCAGAGTCTTTGTCGGAAAAGCCAGTGTGGTCGGAATACCGCTCGCCAAGCTTCCTATGCCGGCCGGCTTTCCGACGCACATCTTGCATGTCCGTCGCTATGACGCGGATCTCGTGCCGACGCCGGACCTCATGCTCGAATTCGGCGACCGGGTCGGCGTGCTGATGCCGCCTGATCGAAAGGACGATATCCGACGTCACTTTGGCGACACGGTCAAGGCGGCGGCTGAATTCAGCTATGTCTCACTTGGAGTTGGAATGGTCCTGGGCGTCCTGCTCGGGCTCGTTCCGATTCCTGTTCCTGGCGTAGGCGTGGTGACGCTCGGTATTGGTGGGGGACCGCTGATCGTCGCTCTCATCCTGGGCAAAATGCGCCGCACGGGTCCCATGCTCTGGACCATGCCGTTACCGGCGAATATTGTCTTGCGAAATTTTGGGCTAGCGATGTTTCTTGCCACCGTCGGCGTCAACGCCGGGCAGCCCTTTGTTCGTACCGTCACGGAATCGGGCTTCACTATGCTCTTTATTGGAGGTGCGGTTCTGCTCACGACGGTATTCATCGTCTTGCTGGTCGGCCATTACGTTCTGAAGATCCCGTATGACGATCTCGCGGGGGTGGCGTCCGGCGCCACAGGAAATCCGGCGATTCTCGTCTATTCGACCAAGATGGCGCCGACCGAACGGCCCGACATCGGTTACGCTATGATCTTTCCGTCCATGACGCTGGTGAAGGTGATAGCGGCGCAGATCGTAGGTCTCCTGATGGCCGGTAGTAGCGCCGGCTAGCTCGCGCTCGCAAACCCATTCCTTGCCCGCAGGACACTTGCGTCCGCTCGACAAAGTCGCCGGACAGCATTGAATATTCTCGCGGATACAGCATCAGCCGTCGATACCTCGATCTTGCCGGACTAAAGGTGAAAATCGACAAGCTGCAGGCGGACATCGCAAAGCAATCCGTCGGCGACGAGTTCGATCGAGATGTTGTCAGGCTCGATCGCTTCAAGGCGATACACACCGCTCTCGCTCCGGCGACCGCTTCTTAGAGCGTTTTGGTCGGATCTTTGGAGAACTTGCGCAAGATGTCGTCTTCGCTTTGATCTTTAGGAGCGTAGGGTTCATCAGCGCCTTTGATAAAACCAAGCTCTGTAGCCACTCAGGGGAGATCCTCTTCGGCAATTCCCGTCGTGAGAGCTTCGCGATGCTATACTCGCCGCGCGGGTCGTTAAAAGCGATTGGCTTTTTGGCCCAACATTGCTTGTGATCCGCCGATGTCCGTTACGATCGGCTCGGTCCTTGGCGCCCGTCCAGGCGAAGTCTTTGCGCTTTCAAGCGCCTTATCTCATCGTCGAGTACGTCCATTTCCGCGGCGCGTCGTTCGTTCTTGGATTTCAACGCATCGTCGGATCGCAGTTTTTCTAGCGCTTTCTGGACCGAGAGCTTTGGTGTATCCGCCATGACAAACCTCCAAGCGACAAGCATCCGAACGATAGCAGCCGCTCAATCGAGATCAGAGTGCGGTTCCCGACCTGATGGCCCTCAACTTTCTCGCCAGGCAGGCTCGCAATTAAGATTTATTATCCCCGATCCTTGGCGGTCGCTGGTTGATCCAGATCAACGTGTGTTGTGGTGTACCTTGATCAGCTGAGAGGGGGCGACTGCTCCATAAAAGAAGGGATCGAAGCTGCGGCCAAAATGGTTTCATTACCTGCTTTTATGGTTTCATTACCTGTGCCAGTAACAAAAAGGGCCGCACCCTAAGCCGGATACTGGCGAGAGATGGCCTCTCGAACCCGCATCACGAGGCTGTCCTCTAAATGGGGTTTGAACAAAATATAGTCGATACCGGCTGCCGCAGCCTTCTCCGTCATATGCCGATTGGGATAGCCGGTAATAAGGACAATCGGCGCCGCGACATTTTGTTGACGGAGGCGCGCGGCCACATCCAGTCCGTCCATGTGCGGCAATTTGTAATCGATCACCAGGCAATCGACATCCGCCGGATCGACGGAAGCCAGTAACGTCACGGCGGCGCTGAACGTACGAACCTTGAATCCGTGGGTTTCGAGAAGAAATCGCATTGACTGAAGCACAGCAGGATCGTCGTCGAGAATGCAGATTTTATACTTTGCGATTGTGAATTCTGTCATCTGATGCCGCAAATCCCAATGATCGACCGTACAATACGGTCGCTGGAACGGGGCCCCTTGATTTGCCTCAATCGTTCAAGATGCCGGCGCGCAGGGCGAGCCGGATCAACTCGGACAGGTTATGGGCCTGCATCTTGGTCATGACATTTGCCCGGTAGACCTCGATCGTCCGGGGACTGATATTGTGTTCACGGGCTATCAGCTTATTGGACAGTCCTGCGACGAGGCCGTCCATGACCTGACGTTCCCGCTTACTGAGACTCGCTATCCTTGATGCGATCTCAGCCGAGACGGCGTCACACTTCGCATGATCGGCGCTCTGGATAGCAGCCTCGATCATTCCGATCAGCCGTTCATCCTCGAACGGCTTTTCGATAAAGTCGATCGCTCCCAATTTTATCGCTTCAACTGCGAGGGGAATATCCCCGTGCCCGGTCATGATGATGACGGGAAGGGGCGAAGCATCGGCTTTGAGGCGGCGAAGCAGATCCATTCCATCGATGCCGGGCATGCGAACGTCGGACACGACACAGCCAAAACCCAGACCGGCGTGGGCGCTGAGGAAGGCGGCGGCGGTGTCGAACAGCGTGACGTTGAAACCTGCCGAGCCAAGCAAAAAATCGAGCGAGTCCCGCATCGTAGGATCGTCATCGATGACATAGACATTTCCCTTAGACGACATCTGGCAAATCCTCGGTCGACGCTATGGGCAAGGTCAGTCGGAAGGTGGCGCCGCCGGAATCGTTCGTTTCGGCCCACATTCGGCCGCCATGGGCCTCCACTATCGACCGGCTGATGGAGAGCCCGACACCCATCCCGGTTTCCTTGGTCGTGAAGAAAGTCTCGAAAAGGTTTGCAGCGGTGGCTTCGCTGAAGCCATGGCCGGTATCCGATATGGACAATTCGACCATGTCGTCCGAGGCCTTTTTGCTGGAAGCGGCAAGTTCTCGTTTTGGTGAGTCCGCCATCGCCTCCAGGGCATTTCGAAACAGATTGACCAGGACCTGCTGAATCTGCACGCGATCGACCAGGACGCGGTCGCATTCCACGTCCAGTTCAAGCCGCAGTATGACGTTTTGTTCGCGGACGCCTGCGAGGCCGAGAGCCCCGGCTTCTTCCATCAGCTTTGCCAGGCTTTCGACGCGCTTCTCTGATTCCCGCCGGGAAACGAAATCACGCAACCGCCGAATAATCTGGCCGGCGCGAATGGCCTGATCTGCGGCTCGATCCAGCGCTGTTTCGATCTTCGCGATATTGGGGTCGGCACTCGCCGCCAGAAGACGGCGTGATCCCTTCATGTAGTTGCTGATCGCGGTCAACGGTTGATTCAATTCATGCGCAAGAGTCGAGGCCATCTCGCCCATCGCACTCAAGCGAGACATGTGAATCAGCTCGGATTGCAATTCCTGAAGTTTTGCCTGGGTTTGCTGATGCTCCGTGAGATCGCGAACAAATCCGGTAAAATGTCGCTTCCCACCCGAATGCATCTCGCCGACGGACAGATGCATTGGAAAAGTAACTCCGTTTCGGCGTTTGCCGGTAACAATCCGTCCGATGCCGATAATGTGTCGTTCGCCGGTGGATTGATAGCGGGCCAAATAGCCGTCGTGTCGGCTGCTGTCCGGCTCCGGCATCAAGATGCTGACGTTCTGGCCGATGACTTCGTGTTCGGCATGACCGAACAGACGTTCCGCCGCAGTGCTGAAGTGCTGCATGATGCCGTGGTCGTTAATAACGATCATCGCATCGGGAATCGTATCGAGGATCGAACGCAGATGATCCTCGCGCGCGAGCAGGGCTTCTTCGATCAGCTTCTGATCGTCGATATCGAGCACGATGCCGCTGAGGCGCCGCGGCACTCCATCGTCGTCGATGACGAGACCCCCTCGTGCTCGAACCCAGCGACTCCCTTCTGACGTCCCACGGAGCCGGTATTGAATATCGAATCTGCACCCGGTCTTGATCGAACGCTGGATCGCCGATTCGGTGCGCGCGCGATCTTCCGGCTGAAGCAGCGAGAGAAAAAAATCGTAACTGGCCGGGCAGCTTTCCGAAACGCCAAAAAGCCTGCATGTTGCACTGGACCAGAACAGTTTCCAGGTCGAGAGATCGAGATCCCAGATGCCGACTCCGGATTTGTCGATCCCGCGTTGCAACTCTTCGTCACGGAACAGGCTATTCGGGGGTGGCGGATCATCACTCGTCACGGTTCACTTCCCGCACGGCCAGGAAAACTTCATTGGAAGTCTACTGTACCTCGCAATGAGCCGGCGTGAAGGGATTTCTTGATGCAACGCTACGGGGGCGCTTGCATCTTGTGCTCGTGCAGCTGATCCGCCGCCACTCGTTTGTCGTCTTCGGGAGAATTCAGGTACAATCCGGACATAGGATCGACCCAGCAAAGGTGGTCGTGAACTTCCCTCACGCCGGCGATATTTTCCGCCGCGACAATGGCAGCCTGCCGCGCCCGTTCGTCGGTAACGACACCGCTGAGATGAACGATGCCGTCGCGCGCAATGACGCTCAGTCCAAAAGGACGCCAGGCGCTCCTCTCGATCGAGGTCATGAGGCGGTCGCGAATATGATCGTCATCTGCGGTCGGGTCAGGGATCTCGCGTGCAAGTCCTGCGACCGCCTGAAGCAGGTTGGAGCGGGTCACGATTCCGACGATCCGGTCGCCCCGCATCACCGGCAACCGCTTGATGTCGTGCTTTTCCATCGTTGCGACAACGTCTTCCAGCAACGCGTCTTCCGACACGGTGAATGGATCCGTCGTCATGATTTCACCGACCTTGCGGCCCCGCTCGTGAACGAAGTCGGAGGCTTCCCTGCCGGTTCCAAGCAGGAATTTCAGCCATCGCGCCCTCCTGCGTTGCGTACCGATTTCGGCGCGGCGAATGAAATCGCCTTCCGAAATGATGCCGACCAGCTTCCCGGCTGCGTCAATCACCGGAAGGCCGCTGATGTGTTGTGTGAGCATCGTGTTCGCGGCATCGACGATGGTCGTATCAGGGCTGACCGTGACGACCCGCCTGGTCATGATCTGGTGAGCGCGCATGTCGAAGCTCCGAGCGTTCGAATGAACGCTTCAATGCTACCGCCAGCCCGTCGAAGATGGCTTGACCTGGGTCAAGCGCGATCGTCGACAGGAATATGAGCTCCTCCAATCTGACTGCGGCGTCTTTAATCGCTCGCAGCGGCAGGTCGTATCATTTGCAGGTTCTTGATCTGGATCATTTTCGCCTCACTGTCTTGGATACATGCATGCAATATGATTGCGATGGTCAATTTAGCCGTGTCGGAGAGAAGAATGACTTACGCGACGATCATGGTTTGCCTCGCTTCCGATCAGCCGAACGAGCACTGTCTTGCCATTGCCAGCAAAATGGTCGAACGATTTGATGCGCGGATTATCGGAATCGCGGCTGCGGAATTCAGCCCGCCGCTCTATTTCACTGCGGGCGAGCAAGCCGACGAGATGATCGAGCAAGGTCGGAATGCCATCAGAACGCGATTATCGGAGCTTGAATCCGAGTTTCGAAAGGTCATGAACCGAGGTGCAAGACACGTCGAATGGCGCTCCAACATGGAGACGCCTATTCGATTTGTTGCGCGCGAAGCGCGAGCCGCTGATATCATCGTGATCGGGCAAAGCCGGGACGGCGCGTTTACAGACCCGTTTGCAAGAGCCAATCCGAGCGATCTGGTCATGCAGGCGGGCAGGCCGCTGCTCGTTGTTCCGGAGACGGTTGACTGGCTTGATTTGCGAAGCGTGCTGGTCGCCTGGAAGGATACCCAGGAAGCGCGGCGGGCAATCGCCGATTCGCTTCCGCTACTTCGCAAGGCCAAAGACATCACGATCGTCGAGATTGTCGAAGATGATGGCGGCCGCGAGGCCGCATCGAATCGCGTTCACGATGTCGTTGCGTGGCTTTCGCATCATGACGTTGTGGCAAACGCGCTTGTTCCGGAGCAGAGTTCGAAACGGGATGCTGCGGCTGCACTGGATAGAATTGCGGCAAACGTTGGCGCGGGTGTTATTGTCGCCGGAGCTTATGGCCATTCGCGATTACGCGAATGGGTACTCGGCGGTGTGACGCGTCACCTCGTGACTGAGTCAACGCGTTGCGTGTTGCTGTCACGCTGATCCACGTCAGATTTCATAGCTGGATTCCGGCTGGGCGGTCGGCTTGTCAGACCGGGATCGTGGCGCTCCCGAGTCCGGAGCGGCGTGGCGGAAGCCGAGCGCGCGATAGCGCGCATTGAATGGCTCCCGACAAGGCCCGCGGCGCAATACGTTAGCATGGAACGTAATGCGGCTATTCCTCGCAGTGCAACGGCCATGCCTGTTTGACCTCGATCAAAATATCCGGGCCGACGTGTGGTGAGATGAGGCCACTCAGGACTCATTGTTGGAGGATCAAGTCATGATGAAGTCGCTCATTCCGATAGGACGGGATAGTTTCCTGGCGCGTACCGACGCAAATCCGTTGGCGATGCTACAGCAAGAGATGGACCGGCTATTCGATGGGTTCAGCAAAAGCTTCACCGGTCTGTCGTCGCGGGCGCTGATGCCCAGCATGGATCTTGCCGAGACCGAGAAGGAGATTGAATTAACCGCTGAACTTCCCGGCATGGAGGAAAAGGACGTTCAGTTGAACGTCGTGGACAATCAATTGACGATTCGCGGCGAAAAGAAAAACCAGCGGGAGGAAAAAGAAAAGGACTACCATCTCGTCGAACGGAACTACGGTTCCTTCGTGCGGACGGTCGACCTGCCGCCCGGCGTGGATCTGGACAGCATCAAGGCCGTGATGTCGAAAGGTGTCCTGAAGGTTACGGTGCCGAAGCCGGCGCCCGCGCAAGCCAAAAAAATCGAGGTTAAAGGGGCGGCCTGATTTGAGAATCGGGGCGCGCGGGGCCTGCCGCGCGTCCAAGCCGTAACTTGCCTCGGATGCAGAGGATTGGGTGATATCTTGTATCAATTTCTCGAACAGATCGTCGACCGCTACATGACACGCAAGGTCAAGACGGTATCGTACGAGGTCAAGATGGACCAACTCAACGATCTGTTCGCCCGCGATGATTTCAATGCCTATCCTGTCGTCGACCAGCAGGATGTCGTCGGCCTGGTGACAAAGTTCGATTTCCTCAAATGTTTTGCCCTTACGCTGAACTCGATGGTTCCGCGCTATGACGAACTCATGAAACGAACCGCTGCTGATGTGATGATCCACGAATTTATCTATGTGGGCGCAACCACGAAGTTGGTGCGTGTGTTGCAGTTGATGGTCGAGCACCGGCTTCGCAGCATCCCCGTTATGGATGCCGGCCAGCGATTGGTCGGCATCATCTCGCGTGAGGACATCATGCGAGCTTTGCGCGACTGCACCCGTGACGAGAAGCGTATTCTCTAAAATCCCGCCGATTGTTCGTTGCGCTGAATGGCAGCGAAAGCGTTTTCTGATAGGGGGTCATGTCAGTCTATCGATTGAATAGTCTGCTTGCTCCGAACTCGTTGGCGTTGGTCGGGGCGAGCCCGCGGAGCGGATCGGTCGGGCGGGCGATTATAAGAAACCTGCGCGCAGCCCGGTTTCTAGGTCCGTTCGGCGTCGTCAATTCGCATTATCGGGAGGTCGACGGCATATCGACGGTCAAATGTTTAGCTGAGCTGCCGTTTGTTCCGGAACTCGTCATTATCACCACGCCGGCGCCGACGATTCCCGAGATCGTTGCCGAATCAGGACGGCTCGGCTGCGCCGGAGCCATCATTGTCAGCGCCGGCCTCGGCCATGGAGCGGGCTCGTTGGCGGAAGCCGCCGATCGGGCGGCACGTGCCTATCATATGAGGTTGATCGGTCCTAATTGCCTCGGCGTCTTGATGCCGACGACAAATTTGAACGCGAGTTTCGCGGCTCATATGCCGCGCGCGGGAAATCTGGCTCTGATCTCCCAATCCGGTGCGATAGCGACCGGGATGGTGGACTGGGCGGCGCATCGCAACGTCGGATTTTCCGGAATCGTATCCGTCGGCGATCAGCTTGATGTCGATATCGCCGATCTCTTGGACTTCTTTGCGCTCGATGCCGATACCAAGGCGATCCTGATGTACATCGAGGCGATCAAGGACGCCCGGAAATTTATGTCCGCTGCGCGGGCGGCGGCGCGAGTCAAGCCGGTCGTCGTCGTCAAATCCGGACGGATGACGCAAGGAGCGAGGGCGGCAGCGACCCATACCGGCGCGCTCGCCGGTTCGGATGCCGTCTATGACGCAGCGTTTCGTCGCGCGGGCATCTTGCGGGTGTTTGATCTCCGGGAATTGTTCGATTGTGCGGAGACGCTGAGCCGGGTCAAGTTTGCGTTTGGAAAGCGGCTGGCCATGCTCACAAATGGGGGCGGCATCGGCGTTCTTGCGGTGGATCGGCTTGTCGAGTTGGGTGGGGTTCCAGCGGCGCTCAATCCTGTCGTCAAACAACGACTCGACGCCGTTCTGCCGGCGACATGGTCGGGCTCCAATCCGGTCGACATCATCGGTGATGCCGATCCGGCGCGTTATGCCGCGGCGCTCGAGATTCTGCTGGAGGATGACAATAGCGATGCCGTCCTTGTGATGAATGTGCAAACGGCGATTGCCGATTCAGGCGCCATTGCCGCGGCGGTTACCCGCGTCATCGAGGCAGACCGGCGCGAGCGCGCTGCTTCCGCCAAACCCGTCTTGGCGGTTTGGGTCGGCGCCGACGAGAAGATCTCGGGAGCGTTTACCGATGCCGGCATTCCCACCTATCCAACAGAAGACGACGCCGTGCGCGGATTCATGCATCTCGTTCATCACCGCGAGGCGGTTGAGTCGCTTGCCGCGGTGCCGCCGAGCCTGACACATGAATTCGAGCCGGATACTGCGGCGGCGCGACGGATTGTCGAGGCGGCGGTGGTGCAAGGCAGGTCATGGCTCGATCCGGTCGAAGTTGTGGGCGTCCTGGATGCTTACGGGATTGCCAGCGTGGCGACGCGGGCGGCTGCCAATGCCGAAGAGGCCGCCGCTCATGCGGCATCCTTGTTTGGGCAAGGCGCAACCGTCGTTCTTAAGGTGCTTTCGCGGGACATTTTGCATAAATCCGATGTCGGCGGCGTGGTGCTCAACCTTACCAGCGTTGATTTGGTTCGCGGCGCGGCGCTCAACATTCTGGCGAATGCCGGAGCCAAGCGGCCCGATGCCAAGATTGATGGCTTCATAGTGCAACCGATGGTCTTGCGGCCGAAGGCTCGTGAACTCATCCTGGGAATCGCCAGCGATCCGACCTTCGGCTCCGTCATCGTTTTTGGTCATGGCGGCACGGCCGTGGAGGTTATCAATGACAAGGCGCTGGCCCTGCCGCCGCTCGACCTCAATCTCGCCCGTGATCTCGTCGAGCGCACTCGCGTTTCCAGGCTATTGCGGGCCTATCGCAATGTGCCTCCCGTCAAGCAGGACGAAGTACCTCTGACGTTGATGAAGCTGGCACAGCTCGCGGCCGATATTCCCGAGATCAGTGAACTGGACCTCAATCCGCTGCTTGCCGATGAAACCGGCGTTCTTACGATCGACGCCCGTATTGCGGTGGGACCTCCGGTGCGAAAATTCGCCGGTCTGGGCAATGCCAACTTTGCTGTTCGGCCCTATCCGTCGCAATGGCTGCGGCATCTTGAGCTGAAGGATAGGTGGCGGATCATGGTTCGCCCGATCCGGCCAGAGGACGAGTCGTTGATCTCTGAATTTCTGCGCCGTGTCACCAGGCAGGACCTGAGGCTCCGGTTCTTTGCTGCCATGAAGCCGTTGGATCATGATTTCATCGCGCGGTTGACGCAACTCGATTACGCGCGGGCAATGGCTTTCGTGGCTTTCGACGAGGCTACCGACGAGATAGTTGGCGTCGTTCGAATCCATTCGGATTCAATTTATGAGACCGGCGAGTATGCGATACTGGTTCGCTCGGACTTGAAGGGCAGGGGGCTGGGCTGGAGACTGATGCAATTGATCATCGAGTACGCCCGGTCGGAGGGATTGAAGTTCATCGCCGGCGATGTGCTGGCGGAGAACACTGTGATGCTGGCGATGTGCCGGGATCTCGGCTTCGAAATCACGGACGATCCCATCGAGCGCGACGTCTGCCATGTCAGGCTTGCGCTATAGCCGAGGTG
The DNA here is from genome assembly GCF_001896955.1 of Nitrobacter sp. 62-13. Taxonomy (GTDB): domain Bacteria; phylum Pseudomonadota; class Alphaproteobacteria; order Rhizobiales; family Xanthobacteraceae; genus Nitrobacter. The sequence goes on from NZ_MKRN01000176.1 coordinate 63,617, forward strand.
TTCAATCGTTCGACATGTCACAGATGGGCGACCGATATGACGCGATAAGTGTGCATGGCGCCGCCTTCGCTGATTGAAACGTATTCACCAGGCACGAAACGCTCGTCCGCGAAGTGATAGCCGGATTCGTCAGGCAGGTTGGTCGCATCGTCATAGTGGAAAGCCCAGCTTCCGCCGGGGCGGCGAACGAGATGGCCGACATCGTCGTTCCCGTCCGGCCGTAAACGCGTCACGCGACATGCTTCGCGATGATCTTTCCATGACTCATGGTCGATGCGGCCATCAAGGGCGAGCGGGGCGATAACGATGTAGCCGA
>NZ_MKRN01000176.1:63985-100264 GCF_001896955.1 Nitrobacter sp. 62-13
CAGGATCGGTTTGAGAGGCATGATCATGATCCTCGCGTCTGATGGACTTCCGGCCGATGAGCCAACCTAATTTGCTTCCTCGTGATTGATCGAGGATTCATCCTGCTTTTTTCGGACCGGACCCAAGTCTACCTGCGCGGCGATTCACGCCATTGACTTGCGTCAAATGTCCATTCGACGGGCCGTCGTGGCCGGTTTGAGGCAGGTCAACGTCCATTCTCAAGTGCAGTTTTAAGGAGGGACTAGCGAACCGGAGGTTTGAATTGGCGACGGTACCCCGATTGGCGGCCACATCAAAAGACGATGGGATCGAATTGCATCCGGACGGTTCCTGGGTCGCAGCGAACGTTACCGCCCTGGAAGCGCTCACGGAGGCCGCCGCACCGCAGGTCGAGCGAGCGAAATCCCTCAAAATGGATATGAGCGGCTTGAGCGAACTCGATACCTTGGGAGCCTGGCTGCTCGAAAAATTGTCGCGTCGGACAGTGACGGCCGATCATCCGGTCGAAGTCGTCGGGGTCTCCGAAAATTACGTTGGGCTGATCGAGGAGATCCGGCATGTCAACCGGCACAATCCTCCGCCGCTTAAGGCGCGCAATCCCGTGATCGCCAGAGTTGAGGAGATAGGCCGCGCTGCCTGGTCTTCCCGCGAAGACGTCGCCGTGTTCCTGCACATGCTCGGCTCGCTTTGCGTCGCATTGCTCGGCATTATCCGCAGGCCACGTTCGCTGCGGTTCACCTCGCTGGTCTATCAACTGTATCGGGTCGGCTGGCAGGCCATCCCCATCGTCCTGCTCATCACGTTTCTGATCGGCGCGATCATCGCTCAGCAGGGCTTTTTTCATTTTCGCAAATTCGGCGCCGATTCCTACGTCGTCGATATGGTCGGAATCCTCGTGCTGCGCGAGCTCGGCGTGCTGATCGTCGCGATCATGGTCGCCGGCCGATCCGGCAGCGCTTACACAGCCGAACTCGGCTCCATGAAGATGCGCGAGGAAATCGACGCGCTCTCGACCATGGGACTCGATCCCGTCGTCGTTTTGATCCTGCCGCGCGTCCTGGCGCTGGTTTGTGCGCTGCCGATCCTGACGTTCATGGGATCGATGGCCGCCCTCTACGGTGGCGGTCTGGTCGCATGGTTCTACGGCGGCATGGGTCCGTCGATATTCATCGCGCGGCTGCACGACGCCGTGTCCGTGACGCATTTCGAGGTCGGCATGATCAAGGCGCCCTTCATGGCCCTGGTGATCGGCATCGTCGCTTGCAGCGAGGGACTGCGTGTCAAGGGAAGCGCCGAGTCGCTCGGCAAGCAGACGACCACCTCGGTGGTGAAGTCGATCTTCCTGGTGATCGTGCTGGATGGCTTGTTCGCGGTGTTTTTCGCGTCGATTGGAATGTAGCGATGGATGCATCGGTCGGGGAGTTCGCAATTCATGTCAAGGATCTCGTCGTGGGTTTCGGACGCCGCGTCGTCATCGAGCATCTCTCGCTGGATGTGCGCCGGGGGGAGATCCTCGGCCTGGTTGGAGCGTCGGGCGGCGGCAAGTCGGTACTGATGCGAACGATCATCGGCCTGATCCCGCGCCGGAGCGGCGAGATCGAGGTGATGGGCGCCAGGATCGGCTCGACCCATGACCGCGGAACGCAGGCAGCCGCCGGCAAATGGGGCATCCTGTTCCAGCAGGGAGCGCTGTTCTCCTCGCTGACCGCGCGGCAGAATATCCAGTTTCCGTTGCGTGAGAATCTCGTGCTGTCGGATGCGCTGCTGGAGGAGATCGCCACGGCCAAGCTGGAAATGGTCGGCCTGACCCCGGAGGATGGCGACAAGTTTCCCTCCGAATTGTCGGGCGGCATGACCAAGCGCGTGGCGCTGGCGCGCGCGCTGGCGCTCGACCCGGCGATCGTCTTTCTCGATGAGCCGACCTCCGGCCTCGATCCCATCGCGGCAGGCGATTTCGATTCCCTGATCAAGACATTACAGAAAACATTGGGCCTCACGGTGTTCATGGTGACCCACGATCTCGCCAGCCTGAACACCGTTTGCGACCGCGTCGCCGCACTGGCCGACGGCAAAATCGTCGCCATCGGGCCGATGTACGAACTGCTGCAATCCGAACATCCGTGGGTGAGAGCCTACTTCCATGGCAAGCGCTCGTTGATGCTGCAACCGAAGGCGAGTTGAAAGATGGAAACCCGTGCCCCCTTTGTCATCATCGGAGCGTTCGTGCTGGCGGCCATCGCCGCGGTTTTCGGCTTCGTCTATTGGCTCCACAATACCGGCGGCCTCGGCCCGCGAACAACCTACCACGTGCAGTTCGAGGGCTCCGTGCCCGGCCTGCTGGTTGGTGCGGCCGTCCTCTTCAATGGCATTCGTGTGGGCGAAGTGACTGCGCTCAACCTCGCGCCGGACGATCCGCGCCGCGTCGATGCGGCGATCGCCGTGACATCGACCACGCCGATAAGGCCCGACACCAAAGTCGGTCTCGAATTCCAGGGTTTGACCGGTGTTCCGGTCATTGCGCTGGAAGGTGGTCAGTTGCTCGGCGGCGCCGGCCCGGTTCCGACATTGATCGCCGAAGCCGGTGCGGGCCAAAGCATGACACAAGCTGCACGCGATGCGTTGCGGCATGTCGATGCGGTGCTCGCGGAAAATGCGGGACCGATAAAAAGCACCATCGCAAATTTGCAGGTCTTTTCCGAAGGACTGGCCCGGAACACCGGCAAGCTCGATGGCATCGTGGCCGGTCTTGAACGCATGACGGGGGGAGGCGCTTCTGCAGCGCAGAAAATCACTTATGACCTCCGCGCGGCGAGCGGCTTTCCACGTCCGCCTGCCGGGACTCTCAAGGGCCGACTCGTCATTCCGGAGCCGACCGCGGTGATCAAGCTCGACACGCAGCGTTTCCTGTTTTCGCCGGCCAAGGAGTATCCGGATTTCGCCGAGGCGATGTGGGCCGACAACATTCCAAAGTTGCTGCAGGCGAAACTGCTCGAGAGCTTCGAAAATTACGACATCGCCCATGCGCCATTACGCGCAGCGGAAGGAGTGCAGGCGGATTATCAACTCCTGATCGACATCCGGAGCTTCCAGATCTCGACTGATCCCGAACCGGCTGCCGATATCGGGTTGTCGGCGCGAATCCTGAACAAGGACGGAAAGGTGGTTGCGGCGCGACTGTTCCAGGACAAGCAAAAGCTGGATAAAATGGAACCAGCGGCAGCCAGCGCAGCGTTCAACGATGCGTTCGGGCGCATCGCCAAGGATATGATCGCGTGGACGGTTAAGGCGTTGTAGGGCGCGCGTTCAACGGCCCGGATCAATGGCGGCCTAGGGACTGCTGGGTTGTCGGACGCTTGGGGTCGGCGCCGCGCGTTCTTTGACCTGGATCAGCATCGCGGCGGACTGGCTCCGTAATATGCACAATGGGGAAGGGGGCTCCGAATAAAGGAATCACAACGATGGCTTCGACCACACAGCACCGTAACGGGACTTGCACGCGGTGCGGCTCGCGCTTGATCCATCTCGAGTGGGAGGAGCGCCTTGATCCGCACCAGCTTCAGCAGCTTTGGAGATGTCTCGAATGCAAAAATGAGTTCGTCATCCCCCGTGATTCTGAAGAGGAAAGCACGACCAGCGCCGAGATCATCGCGCCGTTCTTCACGAATCTCGTGGTTGAATAAGTCGGCTTGGTCCCGAAAAAATCATTTGGCTTATCGACGGGCACACACACATGCCTCGTGATCTTCCGCATGCGAGGATCACTCCAGTGATTTAAGAAAACCGATAAAATCGTTGATCTGATCGGGTTCGAATTGGAATTGTGGCATGCTGGGATGTCCAGTCACGATTCCTTCAGCAAGGGCTTCTTCAAGCGTTTCCACGGGATAGCGCTCGTGCAAGGTACGAAATGGCGGCGCAATTCGAAGCGGACTGGGACTCACCCTGTCGATGGCGTGGCACCCCGCGCAATAAAGTAGCGCCAAGCGCCGACCTTGCTCGATATTGGCGGCCTCCACGGGCCGTGCTGATCCCAGGGTGAAAATCATGGCCAACGCCAGAAGCAACGATGAGTTAGCAACGCGCATTGTTTTTCCTGGAATTAAAAGTTGAATCGACGGTACCGATATTTCCTAACAGAGCGTGGTCGGGTCCTGTTGACCTGGGTCAAGTCGCCGACGTTCAGGGGCCCTGCGTTTTGCTTTGAAGCGGGCTGTCCTGCACCAATCCTGCCATGAACAGGCAAGCTGCTGCCCATCAAAAAATTGATTGAACGCAACACACGTCCCTGACAATGGGCCTCAGGCTGCGATGATTACTTTCAGCGCGCCGGTATCGGCGGCGTGGCCGAATGTATCGTACGCGTCAAGAATCTGGTCGAGGGGAAAGTGATGCGTGATCAATCTGGCAGGATTGATCTTATTTGACTGCACCGTCTTGAGAAGCAAGGGGGTGGTGACAGTGTCGACGAGCCGGGTCGTAATGGAGATATTGTGCGACCATAATTTCTCAAGGTGCAGGTCGACCTTGGTGCCGTGCACGCCGATGTTGGCGATGATGCCGCCGGGAGCAACAATGTCCTGGCAAAGTACAAAGGTGGCGGGAACGCCGACCGCCTCGATCGCCGTATCGACACCTTTGCCGCCAGTCAATGCCTTCACTTCGTCGGCAGCCGTTCCACTCGCGCTGTTGATCGTATGTGTAGCACCGAAGACCCTAGCGATCTCGAGGCGCTTGTTATCGAGATCGATCATGATGAGTTCGGCGGGAGAATAGAACTGCGCGGTCAGCAATGCGGCAAGACCGATCGGTCCGGAGCCGACGATCGCGACGGTCGACCCTGGCGCCACCTTGCCGTTCAGAACACCGCATTCGAAGCCGGTCGGCAAGATGTCGCTCAACATGACGAGCGCTTCTTCGTCGGCGTCGGCCGGAATAGGATAGAGGCTGGTGTCGGCGTGCGGGATCCGGACATACTCAGCTTGTGTCCCATCGATCTCGTTGCCGAGGATCCAGCCGCCGGTGGTGCAATGGGAGTAGAGACCTCGACGGCAGTATTCGCATTTGCCGCAGGAGGAAATGCAGGAAACCAGGACATGATCGCCCGGTTTGAAGGTCGTGACACCGGCGCCCACTGCATCGACGATCCCCACGCCTTCGTGTCCGAGAATACGACCGGGTGCACAGGTCGGCACGTCACCTTTCAGAATATGCAGATCCGTGCCGCAGATGGTGGTTTTCACCATCTTGACGATTGCATCTCCTGCAGACTGAACTTCCGGCTTGGGCCGATCTTCGAGCGTCTTGTGCCCGGGGCCATGGTAGACCAGCGCTTTCATGGCGTGTTCCGATCCGATAGCTGCCTGTCGTTTGATAAGAGCCGGTCCACCGCGCTGCACGTTGATTTCGATCAAGGCTGACTTTTCATTTCGGCAAGCTTCGTCGGTTGGCTGCGCATTCGAGTATCTCACGTTCGAACAGGCACGATCTGGAATTGGCGGGAAGCTCCAGGAAGGCATCCGGCAGCTATTTATCCGATTGCGACATAGGTCTGATCTGGCTCGAAATGCGTGCGAGGCATGGGCCTGCCGTGGAACAGCACCTCCGTTAAACCCCTTAGGAGGCGCCCCTTAGGATATCGACCGAAATATCCCTGCGCGTACGTCTCGGCTAGACCAAGCCATCCGCGTGGAGGAGATGGTGACATGCATACCCAGACGATCACTCCCACTGCCAAGGTTCCCAACATCTCGCACCTCATGGCGGCGGAACCAGCCGATCAATTCGACGCCATCGCCCGTTGCTCGGGAGTGATCGCGAGCGAATTTTCCTACAAAAAGGAAGAGGAAATTTACGGTGAGGGTGAGTCTTCCGAATACCTCTACCAGATTATCCGGGGTGCAGTTCGCACCTATAAACTCCTGAGCGACGGACGAAGGCAGATCGGCGCGTTCCACCTGCCGGGCGATGTCTTTGGCCTCGACCCCGGCTCGGAGCACCGCCTCACCGCCGAAGCAATTGTCGACACCACCGTTCGCCTTTTGCCTCGTCGCAGCCTGGAGAAGGCTGCAGTATCGAACGCTCAGGTTGCCCGCAATCTCTGGACGTTGACGGCAAGCGACCTCAGGCATGCCGAAGATCATATGCTGCTTCTTGGCCGCAAGACTGCGATGGAGCGCGTCGCCACCTTCCTCCTGGAAATGGACCGTCGGCTCGCCAAGGCCGGCATGATGGCGCTCCCGATGTGTCGCCGCGATATTGGCGACTACCTCGGTCTGACGTTGGAGACCGTCTCGCGGGCGCTCTCGCAACTCAATGATGACGGGATCCTGATGTTATCGAGCGCTCGCCAAATCGCATTGCGCAACCGACAGCGGCTGTCCGCCATGGAGGCTTGAGGGCGACGACCTGCGTTCCACCCGGCCCTCGATCCAAAAAGAGGAGTTCACGATGAACGACTATCGGGTTTTTTTCTACAAGAATCTGCTGAATTCGGAGGGACATAACTTTAAGTGTCTTCAGCGTCAGGTCGATGTTCAATCAGATGATCCATCCCGGGCGCTGGTTCTGGCAGAACAGAAAATCGGCAACGAGCGGCAGAACATCGACTGTGTCGAGGTGGTGTATCTGGCAGGCGACCTTCATGGATTCGAGCACCCGTCTCGCCCGCATGGCTCTGGCGCATTGGACGCTGTTGGAATGTCAGATTTCTAGCGCTTCGATGCCGCATATGTCGTCGCGCCTGGCGCTGCTCTCGCTCGACCAACGCCGGCGCCTCGCCTCGTCAAACTTTCCGGTCTCGAAACCGACACGAGGATAAAAGTCCAACGGACTGGGCCGCCTGTTTCTCCAACCGGATTCGCAGAAATAGCAATATCGCTGCGGCGCGCGTCCCTGCGCAGGGGCGGCCGGCAGTCCACGTCTTGTTTGACCGCTCAGTCTCGAACCGCCGGTCGAGAAGATTCGACGATCGGGCTGCATTCTGGCGATTCCCTTTTAGTCCATCTGCTCGAGTCGGCGCTGCCGGTCGCCTGAGCGAAGGGTAAAATATTCCCGCCTGGACCACGGGCTCTGGAAACTTCGTCCAACAGTTGGTGCGGGTAGAGATAGCTGACGGGGCTTCGGCCGCCTCGGAAAACTGATACGCCGAAAATCGGCGCGATGGCCGGCTGTTCCCCCCAGTAAATGGCAGGACGCGGTGGAGATGGGGGACGGGCGAGTTCTCAATACGATGTTGAAAAATCGCCCCCCTGATCGCGTAGCTCTGATATGTTAAGGATAGTGTTTCCCATGTTTCGCCGTACGTTAACGTCCGGCCATGATTAGCTACCGATGTTAAGCACTCGTTCATCGGACCGCGCCCAGCGTCGGCGGTAGGTTGCCTGCAAGATTTACATTGCACTGCAGCTAACACCAAAGGCTAACTTGCGTGGATACCGGATGATGATCGAGAGTGGGGCGGCGCCTAAGCGCTGAATATTTCTGTTGTAGCGTTATTTCGAATAATGAGTATTTACATTGGTTCTGGCGTCGACTTGAGGCCCCTCGTTGAGGAACGATGAACCGGGCGCATTCGGACGGGAAGATGAAGAAGCATTCGCACGAGGAAATTCTTTTGAAACTGGCCCGGGCAGACGAACTCGCTCGTGCCGGCAATTCCCAGGTGGACGTTTGCAAGGCGCTTGGCGTGAGCGTCATGACGCTTCACCGGTGGCGGAAGCTGCCCTTGCCCAAGCCCGAACCGGCTGTTCCCCTGAATCGTGCCGATGACCATAAGTCGCTCACCAGCCCCCCGGCAATGGATGAGATGCGCCATGTTCTGGACGAGCTCAAGCTCGAGAACCAGCGGCTTCGAAAGATAGTAACAGATCTCCTGCTTGAAAAAATGAGGCTGGAGGAAGCCGCGGTCACCGCGTCGCCTCGGCAATCAGGCACGCAAGGCGTGATTCACGCGTTGCTTGGTCCCGCCGATTCCCGGTAGTCCCATCAAGCTGAAGCGATCTCGATTGCGCTCGAGATCGCACTATTCCTCTCTTTCAGCCTGTTCGATCGCATCCGCAAGCTGCTGAATTTCCTGGTCGGCGGCATCTCCCGGCATGAAGCTCGTGACTGATTGGCCGTTGGTGAAGCAGCGGACGAAGGCCGCACGGGCGGCGATCGGCGGCGCAATGATCTCGCCGAATGCGCTCAATTCGTCCATCAGCTGTCGTGCCTCCAACGTGCGGCGGTCCAGTCTGTTGGGCACAAGGATCACCTTGATTCGATCCCGCCGGTGTTTCCGCGCCGCGTCGATGATCGCAAGGGTCTGCCGTGTCGCATCGAGATCGAGGCCCGAGGGCGTGCAAGGCACCAGAATCAGGTTGGCGAGGGCGATCGAGGCGCCCATCTCGCGCGCATTGGGAGCGGTATCGATGACCACGACACCGGCTTGAATGCTGCGCACGTCGTGGGCCCAGGCGGACACCGACGTTTGCTCCAGAGCCATTTCATAGACGGGAAACTCAAGATTGCCGGGCTCTGCCCAGTGCGAAGCGGAGCGTTGAGGGTCACTGTCGACCAGTGCGACCTCATGTCCGCGGCGGGCGAGCGCGGCGGCGGCACAGACCGCGATCGTGGTTTTGCCGACACCGCCCTTGCGCTGGGTAACAGTGATGATCCTCCGCATCGGTCCAGGAAAGCTCATGCGGTCCACGATAACGGAATCTCACATTTCTTGGCAAAAACACCTGTCAATATTACCACTCTCTTAACCGACCGCCACAATCAACAAACCGGAGGCGGGCGCCTGATAACCGATCGTCTCATACATATCTCGGGAGCAAATTGCGAATGGCGGGCGCGATAAAGGTAACAAAGCACCATTAATCCCGTTGTTAAGAGACCAAAGTGCCCTCGTCAGGGCCATCGACCGCCCGTCGCCGACGATAAGAGTAAAATGTACGTTAACAGCGCGTGAATTTGACCCTTGACTTAAGCGGCTACTCACAACTAACATACGAGTAACAAATATCGCGGTGCATCATAACATTTATATGTGATGACGCATTCCAGGCCGGTTTTGCCGTTTCGTTCTGGTTCAAGCTGAGAGCACCTTCGAGCCGCAGCATATTAGCGTCGATTGGCGTCGACCGGGGTATCTGCTTCGCTATAGATCTTGGGAATCCAGTCAGAGGGTACCATGGCCATTTCCTACCTGACGAAGACCGAGCTGGATCATTTCGTCCAGCATAACGGAAATATAGAAGCGGGCGTAAGATCAGCGCTGATCGATTCGCTCGAACAAAGCGGCGTCTTCCACGAGACTGAGGATGGCACACGGGGATGGTTGGAGTCCGGGCCGTTTCACGGCGGGCCGGTTCCGCCGGTCGTTCAGATTCTGGACGTATCGCAGTCGACAACCGTCCAGACGAATCCCAACCTGAAGGCGATCGTCCTGGACGACCATAGCGCCAAGCTGGACGTGACCGGAGGCGAAAACAACATATTCGTTGCGGCGGGGAGAGGGTCTGACACCATCAACCTGCACGACAGCGGCAACGATACGGTTTATGGCGGCAGCGGCAACGATGTGATCCGCGGAGGTCACGGCGACAGTTCGCTGTTCGGCGGCGCCGGCAATGACAGCATCTACGGCGGCACGGGCAACGACACGTTGGACGGCGGTGCCGGCAATGATTATCTGGTGTCGGGTGCGGTGGCATCGGGCGCGGGCGATCACGTGCAGGTCGCCAGCGCGGACGACCAGGTCTTCGGCAAGGGCCAAGGCAACGGGCAAGGCAATGGTCACGGTCAAGGCAACGGGCACGGGCAAGGCAATGGTCACGGGAACGATCATGGTCACGGGAACGGCCATGGCAGCGGTCACGGAGATGACCATGGCGGTGGTCAGGAGCCTGGCGGCAATGTCGAGGGGCACAGCACGCTTATAGGCGGTGCCGGGAATGACACCCTGGTTGGTGTGCAGGGCGATGTCATGCAGGGCGGTGCGGGCAACGACGAGTTCTGGCTGCGTGACGGCGGAGCTTCGGGCGCCAATTCGACTCTGGAGGGCGGTGCCGGCGCCGACACCTTCCATATCCAGACGCATCACGGCAATGACACCATCTTTGGCGGCGATGGTAAGGACTCCGTCGACTTCGCCGGCCGCTCGTTCTTCGACGTAGCCAAGATCGACACCGATTCGAGCACCAATACTTACACGCTCCACTTCAGCGATGACCAGACGATCGCGGTCAGCGGAGTCGAGGAACTCCACTTCAGCGATCAGATTGTCACCCTGCCGAAACTTTCGTAATTCGGCAGCTAAAGACACAACATTTGCGAAAGCCCCGCTTCTCCCGGCGGGGCTTTTGCTTTTGAGAGGTTCTGTAGACTCGATATTAGTGATACCGAAATGCTTTGATAGGCAATCATGCCTTTGTGAGGCCACATCGATAAAGTGATATTGGTCGGTCTCGAGCCGTGTCGTTCAACTCGTTTCCGATAGCTCCAATCGGGACGTCAGGAGCCGATCTTGTCCGGTATCAAGCACTTGCTCAATGCGGGCTCCGGACCCGGATCCGCGCGACGAATTGCTCGAATGATCCGGGAGCGGGACTTGAAAGAGGTGCGATTCGACATCGATCCCGGCGTCCAACCCGATATCGTTGGCTCCGTGCTCGAACTCGAGAAGTCCTTCGAGCCGCAGTCGTTTGACGTGATATGGTCGTCGCACGTCCTTGAACATCTCTATGCTCACGATGTTTTTCCAACGCTGCGCCAGTTCCATCGGATCCTGAAGCAGGACGGCTTCGCCTTGCTGATGACTCCGGATCTTGAAGCCGTGGCTCATTTTATCGTCGAGCAAGGTATCGCGGCAGTCGCCTATCAATCTCCGGCAGGACCGATCAGGCCGCTCGACATGCTCTACGGCCACTCCCGCGCGATCGAGGAGGGACACATGCATATGGCTCATCGCACCGGATTTACCGCCGAGCGGCTCGGCAATCTGCTGTTGATGGCGGGCTTTCCCACGGTCTCGGTAGCGACAGAAAATTTCGAGGTCTGTGCGCTGGCGCTGATGCCCGAGACCGATGACGCGGCCATCAAGAGGACTTTGTTAGAAAGCGGCTTTAACTTTCAGGAAGTGACGGCCTAATTCCGTTCCATGCCGCCGAGGATTGAGGGCCGGCAGCCTGCCGCTTCCAGGGGCGCCTCCGGGGCGCTCCGATGTTCGTGTTTCCGTCACTTTTATTGTGTCTAATGTTATCGATGGGAACGTATTATCATTCAATCTGAAATGATAGACTCCGATCAGCATAACAGACAGACTGAGTTTTCATGATTGCGCAAGCCGTCGCCGAGAATGACGATATCGATCCGATGCTTCCGTCCGGGCTGGAATGTCTGGTCATCGTCGCACGACAGCACGGGCTGCATCTCACATCGACGCAGCTTATCAAGGACAACCTTCTTGGCGGCGAGGAAGTGCCTCCCGGCCGGCTTGTCCGCTGCGCCGAAAAGGCCGGCATGCGATCGAAGCACGTTCACCTCGATTGGGACGGCCTCTCTCATCTGAAGAAGGCGCTTCCGACCATTGTTGGTTTGCGCAACGGAAGCTACATGGTGTTGTTGCGCGTCGACGGAGACGCCAACAATACCCGTATCGTGCTGAGGGATCCGAACGCCGCAGAAGATGCGCTGCTCGTGATCGACCGGCCGCGTTTCGAGGATATCTGGTCCGGAGACATCGTTCTCGTCAAGCGCAACTACGATATCTCGGATGAATCCCAGCCTTTCAGTTTCGGCCTCGTCACGGCGTTGATATTTCGCGAGCGGCGCATCGTCCGGGACGTGGCAATCGCCGCGCTGGTTCTCGGACTCCTCGGCCTCGCGCCCATCATGTTCTGGCGTCTGCTATCGGACAAGGTGATCTTCTATCACGCATACAATACCTTCTATGTGCTTTGCCTCGCGATGCTGCTCATCATCGCCTTCGAAGCGGTGTTTGCGTTTCTCAGGCAAATCCTTGTTCATCGCCTGACAACCAGGCTTGACGTCAAGCTCTCCACCTACGTTTTCGAAAAGGTCCTCAATCTCCCCATCGATTATTTCGAGCAGACCGCCGTCGGCCTCATCGCCCGCGACATTCGGGAAGTGTTCCGCATTCGCTCGTTCCTGATGGGTCAGTTGTTCGGCACAGTGCTGGATTCGACGACACTGTTTTTCTTCCTGCCCGTCATGTTTTTCTTCAGTCCGATCATGACGTTCATTGTTCTGGCGTTGTCAGGGATCATCGTCGGGTGGTTGATCCTGATGCTGCCGGCGTACCGCAAGGCGTCGCATGCCGTTCTGGTCGCGGAAGGCGATCAGGGCGCGTTTCTGGTTCAAACACTCAACGGCATCCGGACGGTGAAATCGCTGGCGCTCGACGCGCGTCAGCGCCATTTCTGGGACGTGCTGGTTGCGCGTGTCGCCAAGGCGAGATTCGCGGAAGGGATGACCGGAAACGCGATCCAGGCGGTGGTGCGTCCGCTGGAGCGGCTTGCGGTGAGCGGTTCTTATGCGGTCGGCGTGTATCTTGCGCTTACAAACAGTGATCCTGTTTTTATCGGAGCGTTATTTGCATTCCTGATGCTGTCGCAACGCGTGTCGGCCCCGTTGATGCAGATGGCCCAGTTGATCAATCAGTATGACGAAGCACGGAGCGCGGTCGCAACCGTCCGTAACCTCGTGAACCAGCCAGCCGAGGAAGGGCGGTCCGGCAACGGCGTTCGCTCGGCGATCAAGGGAAAAGTGGAATTTTCCAATGTCACCTTCCGATATAAAGGGGCCGTCTCGCCGACATTGAATGGTGTTTCCTTTGAAGTAAACCGGGGAACGACGCTTGGCGTGATGGGCAAAAGCGGCTCCGGCAAGACCACGATTACGCGACTGCTGCAGCGATTGCATTCCGAATACGACGGACTGATCAAGATCGACGGAATCGACGTTCGCGAATACGATGTCGATCATCTGCGCAGGAACGTCGGCATCGTTCTGCAGGAAAATTTTCTTTTCAGCGGGACGATTCGCGAGAATATCTGCGCAGCCGTGCCGGACGCCACGTTTGACGATGTCGTTAAGGCGGCGCGACTGGCGGGAGCGGAGGAATTCATCGACAAGCTGCCGCGCGGTTATGAAACCCGTGTCTATGAAGGATCGCCAAACCTCTCCGGAGGGCAACGGCAACGCCTTGCAATCGCGCGCGCGCTGATCGTTGATCCGCCGATCCTCATCCTTGACGAGGCCACGAGCGCGCTTGATGCCGACAGCGAGGCGATCGTGAACGGCAACATCACGCGAATAGCGAATGGCCGCACGCTGATCATCATCTCCCATCGGTTGTCGTCGCTGACGGCGGCGGATGCCATTCTCGTGCTCGACCGCGGGGTGGTCGACGATATCGGGCGTCACGCGGAACTGCTGGAGCGGAACGATATCTACAGTTCGCTTTGGTATCAGCAGAACACCCATCTCGCGCCTGCGGTTCGCAGCGACAAGCCGAAACTCCGGAGCCCGACCCTTGTCCCATAGCCAGGCTTCGCTCGCGACCGTCCGTCAATTCCAGTCGGAGACCGATGCAATCCGGGAGGCGGCCGAGCCCTTGGCCGCGCGCGCCACGCTGTTCGTACTTTCCGCGTTCCTTGTTTCGATTGTCGTGGTTCTGTGCCTGACGCGGATCGATCGCGTCATCACCAGCCTCAATGGCAATATCGTGCCGGCCGGTCATATCAATGTTTTGCAGGCGCTGGATCCATCGATCATCAAGACGATCAACGTCCGCGAGGGCGAGCAGGTGCAGACGGGACAGTTGCTCGCCACGCTTGATGCGACCTTCACCTCCGCCGATCTGACACAGGCGAAGTTGCAGATCGCAAGCCTCGATGCGCAGGTGGCGCGCGATGAGGCCGAGTTGAATCAGAAGCCGCTCGTATTTGCCAACAAGTCGGATCCGGATTTCCAGAAATATGCGGCGCTGCAGAAGGCGCTCTACGGGCAGCGCGTGGCCCAGTACAATGCCCAGATCAACAGTTTCGAATCGAAGATCAAGGAGACCCAGGCGACGATCGAAAAGCTTCGTGGCGACGATGCCCGATATCGGCAACGCGACGATGTCCTGGAAAAAATCGAGAAGATGCGCACGACGCTTGCAGAGCATGGCACGGGATCGCAGCTCAACATGTACGTGTCCCAGGATGCCCGGCTGGAGTTGCTGCGGACACTGGAGAATACACACAACGGCCTGATCGTGGCGCAAAACACCCTTGGATCCGTCATCGCGGACCGTGACGCGTTCAAACAGCAATGGTTCGCGCAATTGAGCCAGGATCTGGTGACGACGCGCAATAAGCTGGACGAAGCGAGAGCGACCTATGAAAAGGCTCTCAAGCATCAAAATCTGGTGCGCTGGACCGCAGCCGAGCCGTCCGTGGTGCTGACTATGGCAAGACTCTCGGTCGGCTCGGTGCTCAAGCCGGGAGATCCCTTCATCACGCTGATGCCGATCGACACCAGGCTCGAGGCAGAGATCAGGATCTCCTCGCGCGATGTCGGTTTCATCCGGGCCGGCGATCCATGCACGATCAAGGTCGACGCCTTCAATGCAGCTGAGCACGGCACGGCGTCGGGAAATGTGCGCTGGATCAGCGAAGGCGCCTTCACGACTGACGATGACGGCAAGCCGCTGGACTACACCTATTACAAGGCGCGCTGCTCGGTGGACGCATACAACTTCAAGGACGTGCCGAGCAACTTCCGTCTGATTCCGGGTATGACCCTGCAAGGGGATATCAATGTCGGCACCCGTTCCGTCGCGATGTATCTGCTCGGTGGAATGCTGAAGGGCATTCACGAGGCTATGCGTGAACCATGATGCTTTCACCGCGATCGCTTCTGGATTGGATTCGTCCAGCGTCCGCAACGCCCCGCACCTGTCCTTTTGACCAGGGAATGGCGGCATATGAACGTGGGCAATATCTCGAAGCGATAAGGTGCTGGAAGCTGGCGTCGGAGGCCGGCAAGGCCGAAGCGGGCTATCGAATAGGGATGCTCTATGTGAGAGGCGAGGGGGTCGTCAGGAGCGTGCCGGATGCCGTGGCCTGGTATGAGTGGGCGGCTCAGCTCGGCAATGTTGACGCGCAGTTCCAACTCGGGCTGATCTTTCTGCAAGGGGACAAGCCGGTGCTCGGTCCTTATCGCAACGAAACGTGGCGCCGATCCTCAGCCGGTCGGCTGGGTGACAAAGCATCGGACATCCATCATCTCGTGTTTCCTCATGGCATGAGCGTTGAAAGGGATGTCGCCGCTGCCTTCGGATGGATATCGGCCGCAGCAGAGAGCGGCAAAGCAGAAGCACAGACGGTTCTCGGCAACATGTATTGCGAGGGGCTTGGCTGCGAGAAGGATTTAAGCGCGGCGCTCGGATGGTATCTGGCGGCGGCGGAACAGAACTGCGCTGCCGCGGAATTCGCGCTTGGCGACGTCTATTATCAGGGCAAGGGCGTTCCCGTCGATTTCGAACAGGCGGCGATCTGGTACCGCAAGGCGGCCGAACAGGATCATGTCAGGGCGCAGGTTGCGCTTGCGTTCATGAACCTGAAAGGAACGGGTCTGCCGGAAGCTCCGGCGGAAGCCGCTCGCCTGTTTCATAACGCGGCCAATCATGATGATCCGATCGCGCTCTACAATATCGGCCTGTTGCGTCTGAAAGGTCATGGAGTCGCGAAGGATATCGACCGAGCCGAAACCGCGCTGCGCAAGGCGGCGCGTAAGGACTACGTTCCCGCAATCCAGGCTTTAGCCGATTTCTATTCGCACGGCGCGGGTGCCGAGCCCGATTTAAGGGAGGCGGCTGTCTGGTACGAAAAGGCCGCCGAGCGTGGTGACGTGCAGGCGCAGTTTTTCATGGGTCGCTTTTACGCGACAGGCACCGGTGTCGGCCCAAATATCCGTCAGGCTGCGAAATGGTTCGAGCGCGCGGCCGGCAATGGCCATGCGACCGCCGCGTTCAATATCGCCATCTTCTATCTCAACGGCTCCGGCGTCGAACGCAACGTGAAGGTTGCTATCGAGTGGTTCGAGCGCGCATCCGAAGGCGGCATTCGTGCTGCGCAGTTGCAACTTGGCAAGCTGTATTCGGCGGGCAACGGAGTGCCGCGTGATCACAGGCGCGCGGGAGAGTGGCTCAGCAAGGCGGCCACGGGGGGGGATGCAGACGCCAAGCTGGCTTATGCGCTTTTCCTGCTTCATCAGGACGGATCGATTGAACGGGTTGATCAGATACGCTCGCTGTTGAGCGAGGCGGCTGAAACCGGTCACGCGCCGGCTGCGTATCAACTCGGTGTTTTGGAAATGGGTAGGTTTGGCGGCGCTGCAAATGCCGAAGCCGCCGTCTCCTGGTTCTCGCGCGCCGCCGGCGCCGGTCATGTGGAAGCCCAATACACGTTGGCGCTGCTGTATCTCGATTCGGATGGCACCATGAGCGACCCCAAGGCTGCGGCGTCCTTGATGATCAAAGCCGCGCATGCTGGCCATTCGGGAGCGCAGTTTCATCTCGCGGTGATGTATTGCACCGGCACGGGCGTAGCGCAGGACGTGGCCCAAGGCGCGAGCTGGTACGAGGCGGCGGCGCGACAGGGGCACAAGGTCGCACAGTTCAATTTTGCGGTGATGCTTGGAAAGGGACAGGGATGCGAGGCCGATCCCGAGAAGGCGGCCGAATGGTTCGAGAAGGCGGCTGAGCAGGATATGGCGGAGGCGCAGGTTGCGCTCGGCGATGCCTTGATGTCCGGAAGCGGTGTTGCGCAGGACCAGAGCGCAGCGGCGCATTGGTATCAGCAGGCAGCCCGGCAAAATCATGAGGGAGCCTCACACCGTTTGGCCGCGATCGGCGTAGCACTGGTCGATGGTTGAGGCCGCTGGCGGACTGGGTCGTTGAAGCGTTGGTGCGGCTACTGCTGATCTTCGGGACAAATCTCGCCAGCGGGATGCGAGTCGGTGGATCGCCTTCAAACCGGCGGCTGCGCATGATGGGAAGCATGAGCTGGAGCGGGATGAGGAAAAGCGCGTAGCAGCTTTCCGCCCCTATTCCGCTTTAAAACGTTGGAATCGATCACGCCCATGACTTTTGATCGTTTCGATCAAAATCATTCGTGATCTGGTGGGCCCGGGGGCTGGCAGGAGATCGGGGTACGATGAATAAGATTGCGGAGCGCGACGTCAGAAATGCGAAGGGCATGCGGCCCGTCGCTAATCCCATTTCGCAAGACGAAAACCTTCAGAGCGTGTTCCTTGATCCGGACCTGAGCGATCTGGAATCAGGCGCGCGTCTGCGTGGCGCGATCCTTGAATATTCCGGCCGGGAAGTCTCCGGCTGGATCGTCGACACCCGGTCGCTCACCGCATCTGTCTCTCTTTCTCTCTTCGTCGGGTCTCATGCGATCGAAGAGACGAGGACCGATCGCGCGGCTCCCGCCGCAATTGGTTCGAAAAAAACAATCGGCCGGCCCGGCTTCCACATCGATTTGGCGACCGTGGGCGCGCGTCGACGCCTGGCGCGCGCGCTCAAACATACATTGGCGGCGCGGGGCCAGCCGCAGATCTATCTTCGCGTCAGCCTGGACGACGGCGAATTTTTCGAGATCCCGCTCTTTGACAGCATCGCGCCCGACGAACTGGTCGTCGCTCTGGGTTTTTCGAGCGACGACTGCACTGACCTGCTGATTCCAAACAACAACAAGACGGTTACGGCAGCGCCGGATACGACTGGAAAACAGGTGCGCCATGTCTGTTTCTATCTGCCGCAGTTTCACTCGTTCGCGGAGAACGATCGATGGTGGGGCCCCGGATTTTCCGAATGGACCAATATCGCACGCATGCGTCCTCAGTTTCCCGCACATCAATCTCCGTGGTTGCCGGCCGACCTCGGCTTCTATGACGTGAGACTGAAGGAGACTCGCCGGCAACAGGCCGAACTGGCACGCCGCTACGGCATTCACGGCTTCTGCTATTACGTCTACTGGTTCCAGGGCCGCAGGCTTCTCGAAAGGCCGCTGGAGCTGCTTCTTGAGGACGGAGAACCGGACATCCCGTTCTGCATTTGCTGGGCGAATGAGAACTGGTCGCGTCGTTGGGACGGCTCGGACGCGGAGGTTCTTCTCGGACAAAATCATTCGCTGGATGACGATGTTCGCTTTATCGATGATATGGCAGAACTTCTGCTCGATGAACGTTACATCGCGGTAGACGGACGCAAGATCATTCTCATCTATCGGCCGTCGCTCTTGCCGGACAGGCAACGTCTGTTCGAGACATGGCGCGCGAGAGCAAAGGAATTGGGGATCGGAGAAATTCTGATCTGCAACGCCATGACCTTCGGAGAGTTTGATCCGCGCGATCTTAACTGTGATGCAGCCGTGGAGTTTCCTCCGCATACCGTCTTGACGATGGAGCAGTCGCTTTCGGAGATTGGAGCGCCGGCGAGCTTTACGGGAAAGGTTTACGACTATGTCGATGCCGTTCGCTCGTCATTGGGAAAGACATACGATTTCCCCTATTTTCCGGCCGTCATGCCACGCTGGGACAATACGCCCCGCAAGGGTTCGCGCGCGCACATCTTCAACAGGTCGAGTCCGGAAGCATTCGAAGTCTGGCTGCGGGATGCCGCCGGTCGGGCGAGAAGGGGGCAATTTGCCGAGCCGATCGTTTTCATCAACTCCTGGAACGAATGGGCCGAGGGGGCTCACCTTGAGCCGGACTCGCGTTACGGGCGAGCATTTCTGGAGGCGGTAAGAAGGGTTTCATCCTCCGAACCGATTTCGACCCAGGTGCGCTCGAATCCGGACTTGCTGGATTGCTTGAGCCGGCAGGAGCTTGAGCAAGCAGTGAAGGAAGCGGCTACCCACGTTCAACTGCTCGCTACCCTTCATCGATCGGAGATGGTCTATTCGGGCCTGCAACACGCGCGGAACGGGATTCCGCTGGAAGCCCGAGGTGCGTCGGAGAATCCGCCGGAATCATTGCTCGTCATCGAGAACATCAATTCCCAGACGAGCGAGCGGGTGGTGGTCGATCCGCGATCGACGGTCCTCGTGCGGGGATGGGTATGTGCAGGCGGGACATTCGAGGCGACGAAACACAGGATAGCGTTCCTGCTCCTGCTCTCCGTGACTGCTGAAAAGCAGGATCACAACGGCTATTGCCTGGTCGTGGACTGGCACGAACGCTTCGACGTCAAGAATTACATGCAGGCGAAAAGCAGGGATTGCTATTTCGGCTTCCAGCTTTCTTTTTTCGTGCGCGATATACCAGACGGAGAATACCAGATCGCGATTCTGGAGGTAGGCGAGGGGAGCCGCGCGCTCGTCAGGTCCAATCATTCGATCATCGTCCGACGTTAAGCTGAGGGGTTCCCGCATGCTGGCCAGCGTCGTCGTCGCTTCCTACAAGCACGAAGCCTACATCGAAGAATGCCTGGAGACTGTTTACCGACAGACCTTTCCGGACGTCGAACTCATTATCGTCGACGATCATTCACCCGATAGGAGTTTTGAGATCGCACAGCGGCTCGTGAAGAAGAAATCCTTCGCGAAGCGGTTTGTATCCTGCTCGCTTTTGAGAAACCCTCTCAACCTTGGGGCGCACTACACCTGGAACAGGGCATTGTCGCTTGCGAAGGGAGACATGCTCTTTTTCCTGAACTCCGACGACGTCTTTTCGAAGGATCGCATCCGTATATTTTCCAGCCAGTATGACAACGAGAAGCTTTTCTTCGGCTTTTCTGCGGTTGAGCCGATCGATGAACGCGGCAAGCGGATTACAACCCACCAGTTTCCGACAAGCCTCCGCTACGCTATCGACCGGGCCCGCATAACCGGCTCCCCGCTGTCCTGGACATTTCTGGATTCGCAGATTGCGGCCTCAACCGGCAATTTCGTGTTGAGCCGGGAGTTGCTGCGGAGGATCGGGCTGCTGTCCGACCTGAAGTACTGCCACGACTGGGAGTTTGCGCTGCGCGCCGTAACCGTGGTCGAACCCCGTTACGTGGAATCAGATCGCTACATGTATCGGCTCCATTCCACGAACAGTTATCGAAGTCTGAGCAATGTCGCCGAAAACGAGACCAGGGCCTGCATGTCGTCGTACTGTGTCAACGCGATCGCCCGGCGGCCAATCAACCGAGCCTGCCTCAGTCCGATCAACTTCGGCGAAGCGTTCTACAAATTTCTCAAACTTCATCCGAATTTCAATTATTGGGTGAAGCAATTGTACGCGCCATATCAGCCCGACCATCGAACCGTGGATTGGAACGAATGGACGATGCCGCTTGCCTGGCGATGATTCGGTCCTGTCCGTTCGCCTCTTAGCAGAGCGCTGGCTTATGGGTCGGCATGGGGGTCTTCTTCAGAACCTGATGCAGCGCGTCAAGGCGTTCGGTGCGACAGGGCCACGTCGGCATCAGCCAGCCGCCTTCGTCGTTCTCATTCCAGGCATAGATCAACACGGCGGGCGCCTGCTCGCTTGGCGTCTGAGCGGCGACCCAATCAAGCGCGCGCGTCAGGTGATCGGCGAGTTCTTTCTGCGTTGGCGCGGAGAAGAAGTTGCCGATGCCGTCACCGGGGCGTTGTTTTGTTTCCCATGGCACCGGATGTTCGATGCGAGGGCGTCGGTCCCATCCCGTCATCACTGTCGGCACAACAGGCAGATGGCTCCTTCTGAGTTGATCCCAGCCACGCTCTGCGATTTCGGCAAGCTTGGTGAAGGATCCTCGTCCATTGCCGACGGTCAGGGCGTATGATCCGATCGCGTCGCCTCCGATATTCGCGGCTTCCCGTATTAGGAAGTTCTGGTCTCCGGCCAGAACGATATAGGGATTGGCCAGCGCCGCTTTGGTAGCATTTCCTCTAAACGCCTCGATCTGCTCTCTCAGACCTGCAACTCCCTGCCAGTTTCGCTCCACAGCCGCCGGAGCGATGAACCCCAGATAGTAGAGTGGTCTATTGCCCGACACCCGCAGGTAGTTCTTGTCTGCCATGAGACCGATATGCTCTTGAAGTAGAGCCGTCGGTTTGGCGCGCGAACCCCATCGATCCAATTCGGTGAACAGGCAATAGTTGAGACGGTCGGTTATCGTGCTGGTTCTGAACTGATAGAGCGCCTTCGACATGGGATGTTTGGAGCCGTATGCGACGAACGCCCAGTAATCGAGACCGGCGAAGACGGCCTGCTGTATCTCCTTGTCCATTTCCGCCTGCGTGATCGCAGGAAAAGAAATCGAACCGGAGTCATGGCCAGGGCTGACGAAAAATGGCGTTCTCCAGCGATATCTTTCGGGCGATAGCGAGGTCTTGACTGCCTCGGTCGGTTCCGAGCCGGGCGAATACCAGGCATCCCACCGGATTGCTCCCACGAAAGGCCGGGGCTTTTTTTCCGGCGATGCGGCAAAACCCTTGTTCAGGACAGGAGGGGCCAGACCCGCCGCCAGGAAAGCCAGCATCACGCGTCGGGTCAATGTACGAGGACGTCTGTTGTTTTCTGTCATGCCGGTTATCCAGAGCCATTCCCGCGGAACCATAACATTCACGAAACTATCGGGTTGATCTTCCTCCAAATACCCTTACAACATCAGGGCGTGTATCACACAAAAGATGGGTTACTGCGCTTATTTGTTAAGATTATACCGTATTCTTGGAGCATCAAGCTGTTCCGCGGGGATTTCCGGCGTGCCGACGTAACGTTTTTTGAACAAGCCTGGAGCGCTGCAGGGTGAACACGGAAACTTCGACGCGACCGAAATTCGGCTTGGACAACCGAGACCTCGATGCGCTGCCCGCGAGTGAGATCGAGCGAATTTTGAAAGAGTTCTTTTCCAGCCGGATCGCCAATCCGAACCCGGATGAGCTGATACGTTCGGTCAAGGACCTGGACGAACAGTTCGGTGATTTCAACGAATATCAATTCGCGAAGGCCGCGGTTCTTATGCAAGGCTGCGATTTTGCAAGAGCCCGCGATATGCTGGTCCGTCTTGCCGGAGAGTTGCCTTCCGATTCCCGTATTCTGCATCGGCTAGCCGTAACGCATTTGAACATGGGCTCCGCTCAAGAGGCGCAAGACACCTATCTTGCCGCCCTGGCCCTGGCTCCGCAGAGCGAGAATCTTCGTCGGGAGCTTGCCGGGCTCCTGCGAGTCATGGATGCTAGGAAGTTGCATGCTGGAGTGAATGGGACAAAACACAGGCTGTCGGTCGTGTGTGCGATCAAGAACGAAGCCGACGACCTGCTTGAGTGGTTGCACTTTCACAGGCTGGCCGGCGTCGACCATTTTTATTTGTATGATAATGAAAGCACCGACGAGACGCGATCCATCATTGAATCCTTTCCTTGGCCGGAGATGATCACGTATCACTACGTGGAGGGTGATTTCGGTCAGGCGCGCGCATTTCATCACGCGATCGACAGCTATCGAAACAGCTCTGAATGGTGCGCTTTTATCGATGCCGACGAGTTCCTCTATCCCGTTACGGGCGACAGCATCAAGGACCTCCTGGATGAGGTTTCATCCGCGCCGGCTGTCGCGGTTCACTGGCTCAATTTCGGATCCAACGGTCACGAGACGAGACCACAAGGTTTGAGCATCGAGTCGTTCACGCGACGGGCGCCTGACGATTTCCCGGATCACTATGTGATGAAATCAATCGTGCGCCCCGATGCGATCGTGGCCTATCTCCATCCGCATCAGTCCCTTGTGTTGGGATGTTATGTCCAGGAAGACGGCACGCCGGTTTTCCCGATCGGCGGGCGGTGTTCCGCGCCAAAACGCAGAAAGCTCGCTATCAATCATTATTATACGAAGTCCCGGCAGCAGCTTTTGAAAAAGCGGGAGCGAGGAAGGCCGTTAGGGGAAGGTGACCCCGAGCGCATCCGCGCCATGGAGTTCTTCACGCTTCGAGACCGGAACGATGTCGAGGATCTGACGATCCTGAAATTCCTGCCTGAGTTGAAGAAACTGGTTCACTGCTGAACATTATGACGCGACGATCGCGGATCGCGTGCGTTGCATGCAATCACTCTTGTGCAGCCCCTCGCGATGGTTGATGCGATGCCGGCGCAACCGAGGGCGCCAGGGCTTGAGCGTTTTCGAGCGAAGTGGAATTCGCATGAAGAAACGCGTCAAATCAAGAATCTGGAATCGTTCATCCGTTTCCGCGAAATGGTGACGTGAACGGCTCTAGGATGGCTCCTCGTGAAATGACTGCAGTATGGATTCGGCGACTTTCTTTTCCGGGAGCGGACGAAAGAACGACATATCTCCCGCTGTCGCAATCTCGCGAGCGATCTCTCTCACGCAATGATACTTGGGGCGTGAGGCGAAGTCGTGAATGCCGATGATCGCATTGGGATTGCAATGCAGCACGATCTGCGCGAAGCATGCAACCCTGAAGCGGCCATCGACGAAATAGAGATCGGCCGCCGCACTATGCGGCATTTTCCAGATGGCGGAGTGATAGTCCGGCCAGTGCGGTTTCATGGAGGGATCGGTCGGGAATCCCCATTCTGCGGTCGGACCAATGTCGACAAAAATGAGCTCCGGCCTGGTTCGACTCGAGGCGCACGCGGTCCTCACCTGCTCGAGCCAGTCGCGGGACGAGTCGACGGAAAGTATCGAGCTCTGAACATGCTTCGAAGCAACAACCGTGCTTCCGCCGGCTCCGAATTCGACATAGCTGCGGCTGTTTCTGACGAATGACAGGAATAGAGCCGCTTCCTCGTCTGACATCCTCGGTAACAATGATCGCTTCCTTTCGACTGCGGTCGCACAGATGACCGGCACCTGTCGCTAGCGCTATTGTCGTCCGATGCTCTCATACTTGAACCCGGCCGATCGAACGTCTTCGGGCCGATAGATATTGCGCAAGTCCACGATCACCGGCGTAGCCATGTCTATCTTGATCCTCTCGAGGTCAAGCGCACGGAACTGCCGCCACTCGGTCACGATCACAAGCGCGTCAGCACCGCGCGCGCAGGAATAGGGATCGTCGCAATATTCGATGTCGGTGAGTTCCTTCTTCGCCTGCTCCATCCCGACGGGGTCGTGAGCCCTGACCTTGGCGCCGAAATCGAGCAGGCCGGCAATCAGTGCGATCGACGGAGCTTCGCGCATGTCGTCGGTGTCGGGCTTGAAGGTCAGTCCCAGAACGGCGATGGTCTTGCCGCGGATATCATTGTCGAGCGCGCCGGCGACCTTTCGCGACATCGTGCGCTTGCGTGTCTCGTTGACAGTCAGGGTTGCCTCGACGACGCGAAGCTGCACGCCGTAATCGAGCGCGGTCTTCGACAGCGCGCGGGTATCCTTCGGAAAACAGGAGCCGCCATAGCCGGGACCGGCATGCAGGAATTTGGCGCCAATGCGATTATCGAGCCCGATGCCGCGGGCGACTTCCTGCACATTAGCGCCGACCCGCTCCGCAAGATCCGCGATCTCGTTGATGAAAGTGATCTTGGTCGCGAGAAAGGCGTTGGCGGCGTATTTGATCAGTTCGGCGGTGCGCCGGCTGGTGTAAACTATCGGAGCCTGATTGAGGTAAAGCGGGCGGTAGATCTGGCTCATCACTTTCCGGGCGCGCTCGTCCTCGGTGCCGACCACGATACGGTCCGGATGCTGGAAGTCACGTATCGCGGCGCCTTCCCGCAGGAATTCCGGGTTCGCGACCACTGCGAAGTCGGCATCCGGATTGGTCTCACGGATGATGCGCTCCACTTCATCGCCGGTTCCGACGGGAACAGTCGATTTGGTGACGACGGCAGTGAAGCCCTCGAGGCGCGCAGCGACATCGCGCGCTGCGGCATGCACGTAACTCAGATCGGCATGGCCATCGCCGCGCCGTGACGGCGTTCCAACCGCGATGAACACGGCGTCAGCATCGCCAATGCTGGAAAGATCGGTTTCGAACTTCAGTCGACCCGAATTGACGCCAGACTCGATCAGCTTGTCGAGGTCGGGTTCAAAGATCGGAATCCTGCACTGGTTCAGCGCAGCGATCTTGTCGGAATCTTTGTCGATGCAGATGACATCATGGCCGAAATCGGCGAAACAAGCCCCGGACACCAGGCCGACATAGCCGGCTCCAATCATCACAATGCGCATTACGGTATGCTGTTCCCTGACGAGTTGCGGTCGCGTTAGCCGCTGAGGCCAACGCGTTTTGTTGCATAGCCTCGCGCCAGGATGGCCCGCCACCATGGTTGCTCGTCGACGTACCAACGGACCGTCTTCTCGATGCCGCTCTCGAAATTCTCCTGCGCCCGCCAGCCGAGTTCTCTCTCGAGTTTTGACGCATCGATAGCATAGCGGCGATCGTGGCCGGGACGGTCGGCGACGAAGGTAATCAGGTCGCCGTGCCTGCGTGTCATCTCCGGCGCAACCTCATCGAGCAGGTTGCAGATGCTTTCGACGACGTACAGGTTGGTACGCTCGTTACGTCCGCCGACGTTGTAGGTTTCGCCCACGACACCGTGCTCCAGCACCAGCGCCAATGCCTTCGCGTGATCCTCGACATAGAGCC
This sequence comes from Nitrobacter sp. 62-13, assembly GCF_001896955.1. GTDB lineage: Bacteria > Pseudomonadota > Alphaproteobacteria > Rhizobiales > Xanthobacteraceae > Nitrobacter. The sequence goes on from NZ_MKRN01000176.1 coordinate 89,563, forward strand.
AGTCGCGGATGTTCCTGCCGTCGCCATAGACGGGCAACGGCTCGCCCGCCAGACCCTTGATGATCATATGAGGGATGAGCTTTTCCGGAAAGTGATAGGGACCGTAATTGTTGGAGCAATTGGTCACGAGCGTCGGCAAATCGTAGGTCTCGCGCCAAGCGCGAACAAGATGATCGGAGGAGGCTTTGCTCGCGGAGTAGGGTGAATTCGGCGCGTAGGCGGTCGTCTCCGTGAAGAAGCCGTTATCGCCGAGCGAGCCGAACACCTCATCGGTGGAAACGTGAAGGAAGCGGAATTTCTGGCGCTTCTCGGGTGACAGCGTGCGCCAGTGGCGTAATGTTTCTTGCAAGAGGGTGAACGTGCCGATGATGTTGGTTTGCATGAACTCGCCGGGAGCGTCGATCGAGCGGTCGACGTGGCTCTCCGCGGCCAGATTCATCACCGCATCCGGGCGATACTTCTCAAAAAGCTGACGCAGGCCGGCGCCGTCGCAAATACACTGCTTCTCGAATGCGTAGTTCAGGTTCTCATTCGTGCCGGGCAGGGAGTCGAGATTTGCGGCATAGGTGCACTTGTCAATGTTGACAACGCGGGCATGGGTATTGTGCAGGAGATAACGAACCACCGCCGATCCGATGAATCCTGCGCCGCCAGTGACAAAAATGGTCGAAGCTTTGAAGCGCATCGTCGATCGCCTCCGTGGACTTGAATCAACATTCATATGAAAGGGCAACGGACTTCAGATACTCGCCGTAGCTGCTCTTCGCGTTCTTCTCGGCTGCTTTCTCGAATGCCTGAAGCGAGATGTAGCCCTGACGCAGCGCGATCTCCTCGGGGCAGGCGATTCGCAAACCTTGGCGCTGTTCCAGGATCTGAACGAAGTGGCTGGCCTCGACGAGCGAGGAATGCGTGCCGGTATCGAGCCAGGCGAAACCGCGCCCGAGTACCTCGACATAGAGGTTGCCGCGCTCAAGATAGGTGTTGTTGACGTCCGTGATCTCGATCTCGCCGCGTGGGGACGGCTTGATGCCGGCTGCGATCTCGACGACGTCGTTGTCATAAAAATAGAGCCCGGTGACGGCTATGTTGGACTTCGGCTGTTTCGGCTTTTCCTCGATGGAGCGCGCGCGGCCGGTGTCGTCGAGTTCGACCACCCCGTATTGTTCGGGGGTGTTGACGATATAGCCAAACACCGTGGCGCCATGGTTGCGGGCCGCCGCCGCCGATAACATGCGCGGCAACCCGTGCCCGTAGAAAATGTTATCACCTAACACCAGCGCGACCGAGTCCGAGCCGATAAAGTCGCGACCGACGATGAAAGCGTCCGCCAGCCCGCGCGGGGTCTCTTGCGTGGCATAGGCAAACCGCATGCCGATCTCGCTGCCGTCGCCCAGCAGCCGGTGAAACAGCGGCGCATCCTGGGGCGTCGAAATAATCAGAATCTCGCGGATGCCGCCCAACATCAGTGTCGAGAGGGGATAGTAGATCATCGGCTTGTCGAAGACGGGCAGGAGCTGCTTTGAGACGACCGTCGTCACCGGGTAAAGGCGTGAGCCCGTTCCGCCGGCAAGAATAATCCCCTTCATGGCCCCTCACATTATATCAGCGATAACATAACATATAGTGTTAAGTACGCAAGTTTGTTATCAATGAGGAGATGCTGTAAGTTAATAAAACCAAAGTGACATGAAATGAATGTTATCGAGACTGAAGTTCCGGACGTCGTCATCATCGAGCCGCGGCTGTTCGGCGACCCGCGCGGCTTTTTTCTTGAAACCTATCAATTTCTTCGTTACGCCGAGCACGGCATCAGTCGTCCGTTCATCCAGGACAACCTGTCCCGCTCCGCGCGAGGCGTGCTGCGCGGACTCCATCTGCAAAATCCGCTCACCCAGGGAAAGCTGGTGACCGTCCTGCGCGGCAAGGTGCTGGATGTCGCCGTCGACGTGCGGGTAGGCAGTCCCAATTTCGGGCGTCACGTCGCCGTTGAACTGAGTGAAGAAAACAGACGCCAGCTCTGGGTCCCCCGAGGCTTTGCGCACGGCTTCGTCGTTCTCTCCGAGACCGCTGACTTCTTCTACAAATGCGACGATCTCTACAGTCCGAAGGACGAAGTCTCGATTCGCTGGAACGATCCGTCGATCGGCATCGACTGGGGCGTGGAGGCGCCGTCCTTGTCGGCCAAGGACGCCGATGCGCCGTTGCTGGCCGACGTCAAGAACCTTCCGGTCTATGGGCAAGTCTGATGCGAATATTATTGACGGGTACCAACGGGCAGGTCGGCGGGGCACTGCGGCCGCTCCTGGAAAAGGGCGGCACGGTCGTGGCGCCATTGCGTACCGAATTCGATCTGTCGAAACCCGAAACGCTTGGCATGGCGCTCGATGCATTTGAACCCGATCTCATCGTCAATCCCGCAGCTTATACCGCTGTCGATCGGGCCGAGGACGAGCGCGAGCTTGCGTTTCGCATCAATGCCGAGGCGCCTGCCGCGATCGCGGCATGGGCGGCGCGTCATCGCGTGCCGTTGGTCCATTTCTCGACCGACTATGTCTTCGACGGAACGGATGACGGGCCGTGGCGCGAAGACAGTCGGACCGGCCCGCTCTCGGTCTATGGCGCGAGCAAGCTCGCCGGCGATCTCGCTATCCGCGCGGCCGGCGGACCGCACCTGATCGCGCGCACTTCGTGGGTCTATGCCGCGAGCGGAGCCAATTTCCTTCGCACCATCGCGCGGCTCGCGGGCGAACGCGCGGACCTCCGTATCGTTGCCGATCAGGTGGGCGCACCGACCACCGCTAGCGCGATCGCCGATGCCGTTGCCGGCATCGTGTGGTCGAATGCGCCGAACCTGGAATGGCTGTTCGCGCGCAGCGATGGTGTCATCAATCTCGCTTGCGCCGGCGAGACCAGTTGGTATGGCTTCGCCCGCGCTGTCGTGGCGGGGTTGAAGGCGCGCGGCATGAAGCTCGCAGTCAAGACAATCACCCCGATTGCAACGGCGGACTTCCCGACAAAGGCCAGACGGCCCGGCAATTCGAGGCTCGATCTGTCGCGTTTGAGAGACCGGTTCGGAGTGACCACGCCGGCCTGGCAGGATGCGTTATCGGCGGAGCTCGATCATTTCGTCGCCTTGCAACGCGGTCAGGCGGGTTACTAAGCCCGGGGGAATCTCAAAACCCCAACGGCAAATCGTGACCCCGTGGCGGACGGTTGTATCGCGGGTTCCGTGGCCCGGGCGGCCAGGCTAGGCCGCCATACGGAACGCCGTCGCGCGACAATTGCGGATTGTAGGTCGGGTCATCATTGAGCATCTCGCCCCAGCGCGCACGCAGCAAGTTGAGTTCGTGTTCGAACCGGTCTCGCCGGTCGGCGCGCGCGTCGCTGCCTCGGCTGACGGATTCGGCGTGGATCAGCTTTGCGTGCGGCGTAAAGACAATGCGTTTGCCGGCTTCGCGCAGGCGCAGGCAATAGTCGACGTCGTTAAACGCCACGGCGAAGCGGCTTTCGTCCATCCCGCCGACCGCAAGATAGTCGCTTCGCCGGGTTGCAAGGCAGGCCGCAGTCAACGCGCTGCATTCGTGCGCCACGAGGAGCTGATCGAGAAAGCCGGGGTCATCGCTGACTCGGTCTGTGCATGCGTGCGCGACTGAAAAGTTCATGCCCAGCACGACGCCGCCGTGCTGAACGACGCCACCGGGCAAGGTCAACAACGCGCCGACCGCGCCGACGTCCGGTTCGACCAGGCGCGCCAGCATTTCCTCGAGCCAGTCATCGGATACTGCCTCGATGTCGTTGTTGAGGAAGCAGAGGATGTCGGTGTCGAGTTCTGCGGCGGCGCGATTGTTGAGGCGCGCGAAATTGAAAGGCCCTTCGATCCGCAAGGTCCGGATGCCGCGTCGTGGCAGATCGGCAAGAAAGCCGATGGCTTCCGGATGGGCGCTGTCATTGTCGATGACGAGGATATCGGCACGACAGCGTTTGATCGCCGGGGCAATGCTGTCGAGGCATGTGCGCAGCATCGAAACGCGGTCGCGCGTCGGGATGATCACAGTGGTCCGATGCCGCACGAAGGGTCGCCTGATCCGAACCGCAGGAAAGAAATTGCCCCGCTGCTCGGTTGCTTCCGCGTCAATACCGCGTGACCGCAGGTGCAGGCGGCTCGCTGCAGAGAGCAACCGGCTGGCCTTTGCCCGATCGAACACCGGCATGGTCGCCAATGCGCCCGGCAGGTGAAGGAAATCCGCTTGCTGCGGACCGGTCCGATCCAGCAGGCCGTTGAAGAGGCGGTAGAGATTATCCGGCCGTGTCCCGAGCGTCGCGATCAGGGCGTCGCGCCGCACCGCGAACAGAAGCGCGCAATACCCCTGCTCGAGCATCCTTTCATAATCGAACGCCGGAAAGGCAAGCGGCCAAAGACGACCGTCGTCAGCTAGAAAGTCAAGGTCGCCGTATATGGCGACCGCATCGGGATGGGCATCGAAAGCGGCGGCGATACGCGCCAGAGCATTCCGTTCCAGCGCCACACCCGCCATGGCCACCACAACGTGGCTCGCATCGGGCGCGGCATTCTGCAGAAATTCCAGCATGGCGTCGCTGTCGATTAGAAGCGGTTGACCGTCGATCGCGCCCGCGGTCCAGTTCTCGTTGCTTTGCGTTTCAAGCGTGGACAGCGTTTGTTGCGCACCGTCGCTACCGGCGATCACGATGGCCAGCCGAAGCGAACTTGGCTGCGGCTCCGGCAAGGGGAATCGGTCGCGCCAGTCCGCATAGTCATGAAGAGGCAGCGAAGCGGGAATGAGCTGATCGTATAACTTGCCGCGCAGCCGCTCGGCCTCGTAACCGCCGACGACGTCGATCAACCCGGCAAGGCCGTCGGGAAACGCGACGAAGACCGCCGTTGCCGGAATCTGTTCGCCGTCTTCTCGCCGCAGCAGGATTCGATGGACACGGCCATCGGCAAAGCGTTGCGGGACGTGAAAATCGAAAGCGCGAACGTTGCGTGAAGCCTCTCCAACGGCCTCGCCGCCGATGTGCGTCCAGCCCGCGGTGCGCGCCTGTGCAACCGATTCCCCATCGACGATTGCCTCCAGCGTAACGGCGGCTTCGCTATCGATCCAGCCCTGAAAGCGCAGGCCGCCCAACCAACGCAGCTTGCCGGTCGGGCGCAGATCGACGGAAGCCGCGTTATTATTCTCAAGATCGATGGGGCGACCGATGGGAGTTTCGAGGTTGGCTACGCGAGCCGAGAGATGGCGTGCGGCACGGAGCAAATCGGGATCGATGATTATCGCAAAGCCGCACGTGTTGCTGTGGTCTTGCCCACAGCATTCCGGCGCGAAAGCATCGGCGTGCGCCGTCTTCAGCACCAGGCCGTCAAGCAGGATGTCGACCGTGAAGCGGCGTTCCGGAGCCTGCGGATCGAACACGAAACCGGATACCGTCCCGTCGTCGCTGAGCGCGAGCCGGCTGACCAGCTCCGGTTCGGCGATCGGTAGCTTGCGCACTGGTATGATGCGCGTCATGCGTTCCACCGCTCGATCCACTCGATAACGGCATCGACCAGCCCTCGATCGTCCGCGTCCGCCGGAATCGCAAGATCTCGCTTGCGCGGTCTGATCGATCCGCCGGACCAGTCGCGGTACGCGACAGATATCGGAGCCCGTCTTGCAGTTTCGATAAGCGGATGTCCGAATGCGGGTTCCCCGAAGTCTGTGAGCAGCCAGCCTGGATGATGCGGCGCGAGCACATCGCCGATTTCACCGGCTGTGACCGCACCCGTTACGAAAATATTCGCATAGGACATCAGACGATCGTCGTCACTTGTCGTGCCGGCTATGATTATCGATCTGGATGGATCTCGCCGTCCCAGATAGTCTGCCAGCCTTCGTATCAAGCGGAAGGATGCAGGCGAGGGCGCAGACGGCACGATGGCAAGCGACTGGCGCGCGCCGTGGCGAGACGCCAGCGTCAGTGGAGGAGTCGGCCAGTCCTGGAGAACGATTTTGCGATCGGGCCAGCGCGCTTTCGCAAATGCCCTGGCCGCCTTGCCGGAAGCAAGAAACGGCGTTTCGTCGGCAAGCCCGATGACGGCTTCGCCGAGGTTGCCTGATGTCACCCATGGATTGACGGGAATGTGAAGTCTCCGCATCAGTGCGACCAAATCCGGCAACGGATCCGGCTCGATAATCTCGACGCGAACAGGATGCAGCCGCGCAATGACATCGGCAGCCTCGGCTATGGTCGCCTCGGTTCCGAAACTCAACCGGATGGTCTGTGGGCTGCTGCCATCGGCCGCCTTGAGATGAACGACGTCGTGCTCTCGCAACAGAAGGATCGCACGCTCGCCACGCTCGCGGAGGTGGCGGGCTCGCTCCTCGGCGACGGCGATGACGTTTCGTCGATTGCCGAGAATCAGCACCGAAGGTTCGGAAGGCCATGTCAGCGCGTGATCGAGCCTTGCACGCGCGGCTCGCAACGGATCCGCGACCTCGAACGCGCGACATTCCCGCCGGTAGTCGGGGAATCGCCGGTCCAGGATTTCGAGATTGCGGAGAACCAGACTTCTCTTTTCGTGCCGGAAGGATTTTGAGCCGTGATGTCCGACATAGACGGACGTGGCGCAGACATTGCGAAAACCCTTGGCGCGCGCGCGCAAGCAGAGATCGACGTCCTCGAGATAGCCTCGCTCGAAGTTCTCCGAGAGCCCGCCGATGGCGGCGAGGCAGTCGCGTGTAATATAGAGACAGAAGCCGATGCCGCTCGGAACGTCGGTGACATCGCCGGCATTGGCGATGCTCGCAATCCGGTCGATCTCCAGAGTGCTCTCATAGCTTTGCATCGGATTGAGATCGTTCGGTGTCGGAAACGAAAAAATATCGCCGTTGTTCGACAGCGGAGTGACCGTCCCGATATTCGGCGCGGAGTGCGCCGCGGCCGCCAATCGCTCAATGAACCCCGGCGGCACGATGGTATCCGAGTTGAGCAGCACGACATCACCAGCCGGTATCGTCTCCAGCGCGCGATTGACTGCGCCGACGAAGCCGAGATTGGTCTGGTTCACAAGATGATCGATCGTCTCGGCTGCAGCGAGGTCCTTCAGATAGCGTCGCAACTCAGGTTCGGGCGTGGCATCGTCGACTGCCAGAATGCGGAAGGGCTGCCGTTCGGCCGAGGCACGCGCCTTGATGAGGCTGTCGAAGCAGTCGAGTGTTGCCGGTACGTCCCGGTACACCGGAACGACAACGGTGGGCGCGGTGCTATCGGATCGTGATACGACGGATTTGCGCGCGCCGGTCCGGATAACCGGCGGAGGCGACTGGTTGGGAGCGAGCCGGCGAACCTGGACGATCTCGGCGCCGCAGGTCAGCGTCAATGTCTGAGGCGTGGCGGATGGCGGACGCCGAACCAGAAAAGCCGTTGCCTGAACCTCAATTCCGGCTAGCGGATGAAACGAATTGGATTCAAGCGTGCTGGTGAGAGTGCCGTTCTCAAATTCAAGTCTGACTTCGATCGTGTCCGCCGTAGTCCATGCGACCCAGCCCGTCACGTGATTGTCAAACACCGAGCAGGCGGTCCAGTACCGATGTCCTGAACGGCGGAGCTGCTCGATGGCAGCTCGCAGGATCGCTGGATTGCTGTCGCGGCCGATCAGGTTGGTTGCCGCCGTTCGCCGGCGCTCGTCTGTCGACCAGGCGAGCATTCTGCGGTTGGCCGCAAGATCGGACGGGTCGACGAGAAGCGCTTCGGCAAGGTCGGCCAGCGCCAACTCCCTGCGTTTCAGCCCCCAGTTCGCCTCCGCGCGAAGCACGAAGCAATGCGCAGCCGAGGGGCCGGTCCGGCAACGTCTGTCCGCATATTTGAACGCCGAAAGAAAGTCCCGATCGGTGATCGCTTGAGCGGCCATGCGTTCGAGCTTGACGTGCGAGCCGAACCTGGCACGAGCCTGCGTGTCATTTGCGGTCCCGAGCATCATTGCCGTTGCCCTGACCAGTGAGCGTCCGACCGGCGTTTCGAAGCGGCTGCTGGACTTCGAAGCGTGATCCGAAAAAAGCGGAAGCCGATTTTCTATCGAGCCGCACTCGCCTGACGCTGCTGGCTGCGGAAAACCCTCACCCGTGCGGAGCCGGCAGACTTGCGTGGCATCGCAGGAGTCGCGACCTGTTCCGTGGTTGCAGTATGCTCGATGCCGATGCGAATACCGACCAGCGGTTCACGGTTGGTCGGACCCGACAACACGACCCGCTTGCCGACCGCACGAAGAGTTGGCGCATTCAGGAATCCTGCCTCGGCGACAAACTTCAGATCATCGGCTCCGCTCATTTCGAGAACGATGGCGGTGAGGGGGAGGGCTCGGCCGCGCGTACCGGCATAGGTGCCGAGCGCCACCATTTTGCCGCTGCCAGACTGACCATTTGCAAACTGGACCGCGTAACGGATATCGACGCCCGCCGGCCTATCCGGCCATTCCAGAGCCACTCCTTCCACGCGGGACGGCGCGGCCGGACCCGCGATCCACGCATTGGGTCCGACAACGATGTCGCCGCGACCCGCCACATGGCCGAGTATCTTTAGGCCGTCGGTTGCAACATGCGTGTGAAGTCCCACGCCGTTTCCTGCACCGAGTGCAGTGGGACTTCGGCCGGCCTGAATTTGTTCGACGCGTACGACAGCGGCCCGCGATCCGCCCGGTCTTGCCGGCTGGACCTGAACCTGCAAGGTGCCGGGCGTGTTGACGCGAACGACGAGGCCCGAATTGGGCTGCCACAATGTTGGCTCGGTCGCATCGGGATGCAGGATAATCTCCATGCGTCGCTCATGCCCTTCGGCCGGGGCGACCATCACGTGAGGCGGTGAGGCGGAGTCATCCGCGCTCTTATAATTTACAAAGAACAGTCCGCGGTCGAGACTCAGCACCCTCTGTTGTTCAGCGTCATTCATTGTGCCCCGAAACAGATCCACCTGTCGTCTCCTTCAGCCGTGCCAGTTCATCATGCGCAGTCGCCTTGGGGGGAATGTCTGCTGTTAAGACCCCAATGGAGCGACGATCGATCAATTGTCGGATCTGGCCGACGCTCCCCGCTTTTCCCAGGATGCCGATGACGATCGGTCATGATGGAATATCAAACCAGCAAGGCGGTTGATTTCGTCGGCGAGAGAGATTGCCGGATGTTTTCAGCCTCCACGCTCAACGATGCAGCCATCTTGCGCAATCTGTCGTTCTCGTCTCTCAGCAGCGTGATGGAATCGGCGATGCTCTCGGCGGTGTCCGGCAGGTTCTCAAAACCATTCCAATCCGGATGCGGGATTTGCGGCGAGTAGGCTGAAGGATGTTGTGTCAATTTGAGGCTCATCGCGAACGCCCTGCGCTTTCGATTGTATTTTGTATCATACAGCGACTTCGGAATTCATTTCCACGCAGTGTCAACTTCGACGACTTTTAGGGCAGGAAGATGTCAGATTGAAGTTAGCTCGATGATTGAGGGTCCCAATTCATTTGGAACTTGTCAACGCGCGATAAATTAAGCGAAGAATAATTGGACGAGATTGCTATTGAATGGTTCGCAGGCAAAAGTTTTTTACTTAAAAGGCAACGCACACGCTCAGCCGAAATATCATGCCGCCGAGACATCATGCCGATGAAGATCTTATTCGTTCATAATAATTTCCCGGCGCAGTACCGAAATCTCGCGGCGGCGCTGGCCGCTGAGCCGGGTTTCGAACTCGCTGCGGTTGGCGCATCGAACGCGCAGCCGATGTCTTCGGTAAAGTTGATTAAATATGCACTTCCTGATGCCGACGTCTCGGGGACGCATCCATTCGCGAGGCGTTTCGATCTCGAATGTCGTCGGGCCGAGCAGGTTCTCTACAGTCTTTCCACCCTGGCGACTTCGGGCTTTTCTCCGGATGTGGTTCTCGCACATCCCGGCTGGGGAGAAACACTGCCGTTGCGCACCATGTTCCCCAAGGCGAGGCAGTTGGTTTATTGCGAGTTCTATTATGGCGCTGAAGGACGTGACATCGGATTCGATCCGGAATTTCCGATCTCAGGTCGGGATGGCCATATCGGGCTGCAGCTCAAGAATGCGACAACCCTGCTCGCTCTCGCTGACTGCGATGTCGGAATTTCGCCCACATATTGGCAGCAGTCGACTTTTCCAAGGCATTATCAAAGCAAGATCGAAGTTGTTCATGAAGGAATCGATACGTCGCGCGTGCGACCTGACGCGCAGGCGCGCCTGACGCTTCCAAACGGCCGACAGGTCGGGAGTTCTGATGAAATTGTGACGTTCGTCGTGCGCAATCTCGAACCTCTCAGGGGCTACCACATCTTCATGCGCGCGCTTCCCGAAATTCTGAGACGCCGGCCCAACGCGCAGATTGTCATCATCGGCAGGGATGGCCTGTCTTATGGTCTCCCTCCGCCGGCGGGCAACAACTGGAAGTCGATCTTTCTAGCGGAAGTGCGCGATCGGCTGGATATGTCGCGCGTTCATTTCATGGGCGGTGTTCCATACGACACTTTCATTGCAGCACTTCAGGTTTCATCCGCGCATGTCTATCTGACTTACCCCTTCGTGCTGTCCTGGTCGGCGCTGGAAGCGATGAGCGCGGGCTGCCTGGTGATAGGGTCCGATACCGCTCCGGTACGCGAAGTCATCAGTCCTGGAGACAACGGCCTGCTGGTTCCGTTTTTCGCCGT
>NZ_MKRN01000176.1:100316-100391 GCF_001896955.1 Nitrobacter sp. 62-13
CGCGCAATCAGAGAAGCGGCCCGCCGTTTTGTCATTGAGCACTATGATGCTGCGAGCATCTGCGTGCCGCGAATG
>NZ_MKRN01000176.1:100470-100864 GCF_001896955.1 Nitrobacter sp. 62-13
GAAAGTCGTTCGCTGCATCCGAAATGGAAATGTCGGACGATGAGGATCGTAGTCTGTCTTGATCAAGCGATGGTCAACAGGAAACTCATAAGAAGATTGTCCGGGCCGATCCGGAAATTTATCCTGCCACCTCTGTCAGGTCATCAATCGTACAAGCGGCACCTGAAAAGTCATCGTCGCTGAAATAGGCGCTCCGCGAGATCAGGACAGGAATTCCAGCGCCGACCGCGGCAGCCAGGCCGATTCCGGAGTCTTCAATAGCGAGGCATTGTTTCGCGGGCAGATTCAATTTGGAGAGGACCTTCAGATAAACATCAGGCGCGGGCTTCTTCCTTGTCACCTCGTCGCCGGCGACAATGGCTGCAAACCACTGCTCCCAGTCCTTGCCGAGCGA
>NZ_MKRN01000177.1:0-6276 GCF_001896955.1 Nitrobacter sp. 62-13
CCGCAGGCGCGCATGAAATTGAGCGCGTCGGAAATCCGATCTGCCAGTTCCTTGTAGCGCCGCGACTGCTGGGAATCCTTGATGAACCCCAGCATCCACTCATGGACGCTACCGAGATTGGCGAACCCTCCGGTCGCGAAGGCGCGCAGCAGGTTCAGCGTCGCCGCCGATTGCCGATAGGCCATGATCTGACGATGCGGATCGGGTACTCGCGACTGCGCGGTGAAAGCGATGTCGTTGACGATGTCGCCGCGATAGCTCGGCAATTCGACGCCGTCGATTTTCTCCATCGGCGACGAGCGCGGCTTGGCGAACTGACCGGCGATGCGGCCGACCTTCACGACCGGCAGCGCGCCGGCATAGGTCAGCACCACCGCCATCTGCAACAGCACGCGGAAGAAGTCGCGGATGTTGTTGGCGCCGTGCTCGGCGAAGCTCTCGGCGCAGTCGCCGCCTTGAAGCAAAAACGCCTCGCCGTTTGCGACTCGAGCCAGGGCCTTCTTCAGATTGCGCGCCTCACCCGCAAAAACCAGCGGCGGAAACGTGGCAAGCTGTGCCTCGACTTCGCCCAATGATTTCGCGTCCGGATAATCCGGCATCTGCTGCACGGGCTTGGCCCGCCAGCTATCGGGTGTCCACCGCTCGGACATGAGGTCAACTCCTGAGGAAAAACCGCCACTTAACGGGGAAGAGGCGACGGGCCGTATATACACAGGCTGGCCGCGCCGCGCCAGTTGGCATTAAGTTTCTCTGCGCAAGATATTGTAAACAAATAATAATTCTTCCAACCGGCTTTTGTCGGGGCTACCGGTTGAGCCGGCATCGGGGTCCGGTTCGTTTAGCCATGGATGTTCGCTTACCGGCATGAGCACCGGAGCCACCGCGCAACGACTTGAAACCAGCAGAAAGCCTTCACTCCGCCGCTTCGCGCACATGACGGGCGGCCGGCGTCCGCATGGTCACGAGTTCTTCCGCCGCAGTGGGATGCAATGCCATCGTCGCATCGAAATCCGCCTTCTTCGCCTTCATCCTGATCGCAATGCCGAGAACCTGCACCATCTCGGCCGCGCCATCACCGACGATGTGGCAGCCCAGAACGCGATCCGTCGTCGCGTCCACCACGAGTTTCATCAGGATGCGGGTGTCGCGGCCGGACAACGTCGCCTTCATCGGCCGGAAACTCGTCTTGTAAATATCGACGTTGGTGAACTGCGCCAGCGCCTGCCCCTCGGTCAAGCCTACCGTGCCGACCTCGGGCTGCGAGAAGACCGCGGTCGGAATGTCCGCATGATCCACGCGCGTGGGTTTGTTGCCGAACACCGTATCCGCAAATGCATGAGCCTCGCGGATCGCAACCGGTGTCAGGTTGAAGCGGTGCGTGACATCCCCGACCGCGTAGATGTGCGGCACGTTGGTTTGCGAAAAGCCATTAACGGCGATGCCGCCGTTCTCCGGATTGATGGCGACGCCGGCCTTTTCGAGTCCGAGATTTGCAACGTTCGGATGCCGGCCGATCGCAAACAGCACCTGATCGGAGGCAACGCTCGAGCCGTTCGACAAGTGAGACGTGAATTCGTCACCGTGCCGATCAACCTTGTCGACAGTGCATCCCGTAAGAACGGTGATGCCCTCTTTTTCCATCTCCGCGCGGACGTGCGCGCGAACATCGTCGTCGAAACCGCGCAGGATGTTGTCGCCGCGGTAGATCACCGTCACATCGCTGCCGAATCCCGCGAAGATGCACGCGAATTCGAGCGCGATATATCCGCCGCCCTGGATCGCAATTCGCTTCGGCAACTGCTTCAGATGAAACACCTCGTTGGAGGAGATCACGTGCTCGATGCCCGGAATGACTCGCCCGTGGTTCGGCGCGCCGCCCGTGGCGATCAGCACGTGCTTCGAACGAATGGCTTCGCCGGTCGCCAGCCGCAGCGTGTGCGGATCCTCGAAAACCGCCCTCGTCTTGACGACGCGCGCGCCCGCCTTCTCGACATTGGATGTATAGGCTGCCTCGAGCCTGGCGATCTCCTTGTCCTTGTTGGCGATCAGCCTCGGCCAGTCGAACGTCGCAGACGGGATCGACCAGCCAAAGCCGGCGGCATCTTCGATGTCGCGGCGGATGTGAGATCCATAGACCAGCAGTTTCTTCGGCACGCATCCCCGGATGACGCAGGTGCCGCCCATCCGGTATTCCTCGGCAATCATGACGCGCGCGCCATAGCCGGCGGCGATGCGGCCGGCGCGCACGCCGCCCGACCCCCCGCCTATGACGAAAAGATCGACGTCGAAATCAGCCATGCGCAGCTTGGACCGGACTCAGATTTCCTTGCCGCGCTTGCGCATTTCCGCGCGGAATTCGCCATTGACGATCTCCGCGAACTTCTGCGCCCACTGGTTCATGTATCCCATGCTCTGCTCGATCGCCTTAGGCTCCTGCGCGATCAACTTCTGTCCCAGCGGAGACTTGTAAAAGGTAACCAGGTCCTTCAACTCCTGCTCGGTAAAATGGCTGGCATAAATCTTCGCCATGCCTTCACCGATCTCCTTCTCGCGGCCCGCCAGCGACTTGGCAACGATCAAGGCGACCTCGTTGAGATCCTTCTGATAGTTCAGATTGGATTGAAGCAGCGTGGTCTTTGTCCGTTCCACCATGCCCGGAACGGCATTGGCGTACATGGCGTCCGCGTGCTTCAGCTTCAGAAGCTCCTTGGCCGATGCAATGGCGGCGGCCGAGGGTTGGGCGGTCTGCTGAGCCGACGCAATGCCTGAGAATGCCAGCCCCACGGCCAGACAAGCCATCGGCAGAAACCTTGAAAGACCCTTCATCTCGATTCTCCTGGTTGCGGCGCTACGGCCGCTCAACAACGCGAATTCCCTGTGCGCCCGCCAACATCGCCACGCGCGCAAGGCCAATGAACAAGCCGTGCTCGACAACGCCGGGTATCGGATTCAACAACCTGGCCAAATGGGAGGCATCGGGTATTTGCCCGAGGTGGGCGTCGAAAATCCAGTGGCCGCCATCGGTGACGAAAGCATGGCCGTCCGGCCCCTTTCTGACGACCATTTGACCGGAAGCGCCGGCTTTCTCAAACGCCTCGGCAATAGCACGTCGCGTCGCCGCAAGCCCGAAGGGAATGACTTCGATCGGCAGCGGAAAACGCCCGAGGCCGGCCACCCACTTCGTCTCGTCCGCGATCACGATCATGCGCTCCGAGGCCGCGGCCACGATCTTCTCGCGCAGAAGCGCCCCGCCGCCGCCCTTGATCAGATTCAGGTCGGGGTCGATTTCGTCCGCGCCATCGACCGTCAGATCGAGGCGGTCGAGATCGTCCAGGGTGGTCAGCGGAATGCCGCACCGCTCCGCATCGGCTCGCGTTGCTTCGGATGTCGGCACGCCGACAACCTTCAGCCCGTCGCGAACGCGCTCACCCAAAAGCTCGACAAAGTGCTTGGCGGTGGATCCCGTTCCGAGGCCCAGCTTCATGCCATCCTGAACGTATTCAAGGGCACGCGCCGCAGCCTGTCTTTTCAATTCATCCAACGTCATTACGACCTCGATTTTGCGCAGCCCGCCTGTCCGGCGAGGCATTTCCAGGTGACCAGCCGCCGAGGCGTATCGGTCAAGCGAACTCCTGGATCCGCACTAATTGTAGGATTGCTGGCGTCCCGTTGATTCCGAAGCCCGAGTCAAGGGTTGCCGCAAGGACATGTCAGTCGGAACACTGGCAAACTTATGATTCCAGTGTGGTTTAGGTCCGGAAGTTCACCTGAAAAACTCGCAGAGAAGATGAGCGAACTTCCGAACCTAAACCACACTAGCGTCGTTCGGCTGTAAGGAACAGGGTAATCCGGCGTTTTCCTGCAAAGCCCCCGGGTCCCCGCTTCGCACGTCGCCCTTGCATGTCCCGCGCGAGACGGGTACCGATCCGCCATCATGACGTCTTCCCCTTCTCCCATGGTCGTATTCGACCTCGACGGGACACTGGTCGATACCGCGCCCGATCTCGCCGCCGCACTGAACTTCGTTTTGAACCGCGAAGGCCTGTCAACGGTATCGTTGCCAACAGCCCGCTCGATGATCGGCGCGGGGGTTCGGCGCATGATCGAACGCGGTCTCGAGCACGAGGATCACCCCGCGACGGCGGATGACGTCACGCGGATGATGGCCGACTTCATCGACTATTATACGGCGCACATCGCCGACGAATCCCGTCCGTTCGAAGGACTCATCGAGGCGCTCGACGATCTGGCGGTGCGCGGATATCGTTTCGCGGTCTGCACCAACAAGCTGGAAGCGCTTGCCAAGCAGTTACTCGACCAGCTGGGATTGAGCCCGCGGTTCGCTGCGATCTGCGGAGGCGACACCTTCGGCGTATCCAAGCCGGATCCGGCTATTCTGCTGCAGACAATCGCACGTGCGGGAGGCCGCCCCGAAAGCGCGATCATGGTCGGCGACGCCGGCCCGGATATCGGAGTGGCGCGCCGGGCCAGCATTCCCGTAATCGGGGTCGGGTTCGGCTATACTGAAGTTCCCATCGCAGAACTCAAGCCCGACCGTGTCGTGGCGCATATGAGGGAGTTGCCGGAAGCCGTCCTCGCCCTTCATGCTTCGGCTATGACATAAATTACTGATTTTCATACAATAATTAAGGTCGTCCGATACGGATATCAACAGTCGGGTCACCGGTGTTGCGACAGCCCGGTCGCACTTCTATGGTCCGCACGGGGAGGCTGCGGCGGCTCGCCGCAACCGCAAGTGACGGATTGATTGAACATGCGCCGGTTTATCGTGATCGCCGTGGCAGGCATCGGCCTGGCCGGCTGTTCTTCGTTTTCACCTGATGCATTCAAGCCTGCGCCGCCGAAAGTAACGGTTGAACTGGACTCCGTGCCGCCGGGCGCGGAGGCCCGGACGTCGCAGGGACAGTCCTGCAAGACCCCCTGCTCGCTGGAAGTCCCGGCGGCCGAAAGCTTCAGCGTGTCCTATACGCTGGCCAATTATCAACCTTTGACAGTGCCCGTGCAGGTCACGCATCAACCCGGCGACCTGACATCCCCTGCAACCACGACGGCCGATCCCAACCCGGTGGTCGAAGAACTGCAACCGGCCACGCCTCCGAAACCTGTCCGCAAAAAGCCCCGCAAGCGGCGCGCGCCCAAAGCAGCCGCCCCTGCTCCGGCAGCCGGGTCGCCCGCGGCAGCCTCGCTCTTCCCCGAACCGGCCGAAGTTCCGGCCGCTTCGGACCGTTAATTTCTTACGCACTGCAGCAAACACAAACCTTAGCGCATTGCGCATTGTATGGTAGCTGCAATCTGCCTACATTGCGGGATAAGGCTCCGCTTGCCGTGCGACAAGGCAAATTGCATGACCGGTTCTTCTGCCCTCACCGAGACTTCAAGCTCCCGCAAGATGGTCGACCCGTTTGGCCGGTCCATCAGCTATTTGCGCGTATCGGTCACGGATCGCTGCGATCTTCGCTGCTTCTATTGCATGTCCGAAGACATGACCTTTCTGCCGAAGGTCGATCTGCTGACGCTGGAAGAACTCGACCGTCTATGCTCGGCGTTCATCGCCAAGGGCGTACGCAAGTTGCGGCTGACCGGCGGCGAGCCGCTGGTGCGCCGTAACGTGATGTCGCTGTTCCACTCGCTGTCGCGTCACCTCGAGACCGGAGCGCTGAACGAACTGACGCTCACGACCAACGGATCGCAACTGGCCCGTTTCGCCTCTGAGCTGAAGGATTGCGGCGTGCGGCGGATCAACGTGTCGCTCGATACGCTCGATCCGGCCAAGTTTCGCGAGATCACGCGTTGGGGCGACATGCAGAAGGTCATGGCCGGCATCGACGCGGCGCAAGCCGCAGGCCTCGCCGTGAAGATCAACGCGGTCGCTCTCAAAAACCTCAATGAAGATGAAATTCCATCTCTGATGGAGTGGGCGCACGGCCGGGGCATGGCGCTGACCCTCATCGAGGTCATGCCGATGGGCGACATCGGCCAGTCCCGCACCGACCAGTACCTGCCGCTGTCGATGGTGCGCGCGCGGCTCGCCAGCCAGTACACTCTCACCGACGTCGATGACAGCACGGGCGGCCCTGCCCGCTATGTTCGGGTCAGCGAAACCGGCGGGAAACTTGGCTTCATCACGCCGATGACGCATAATTTTTGCGAGTCCTGCAATCGGGTCCGCATCACCTGTACGGGCACCCTGCATACCTGCCTCGGCCATGAAGATGCCTCGGACCTGCGCCGGCCGCTGCGCGCATCCGCCAGCGA
>NZ_MKRN01000177.1:6290-37310 GCF_001896955.1 Nitrobacter sp. 62-13
CATCATCGACCGCCACAATCGCCCGAGCGTCAGCCGGCACATGAGCGTAACCGGCGGTTAGGCAGACAAACTGTCGCGGACGGCGTGCGCGCCGCCCTATACTCCCCCGATATCAACAAGCCTGCGGTTGACGACGGTAGCCCGGCGCTGGAATGGTGCGCCGGCTTCATGGTAGCGCAGCCGAGCGGTGCGCTCCATTTCGGGGAAGCACCGAAACTTCGCAGCGCGACGCGTACCCTGTCCAGAAGTGGCTTGCGTGAGCGGTGCTGGTCTCTGGGCATTTTCTGGCTAAGTGGAATCCGGTTAGCCGAAGGAAATGCTCTCAATCAAAAACTTGCGCGTATGCTGATCGCAAAACCGGTATCCACTTTTGCGGAATACGCGCTAGCCCGGCTTCCAAAATCGCGGCGGCTCGCGAGGAGGATGTGATGCGTCCGTTTCTGGCCCTGAGCGCGGCCATCGACCAGCTCAACGAAAAGGTCGGGTACGTCTGCAACATCCTCGTGCTGCTCGCCGTTCTTGTGAGCGCCGGCAATGCGATGATCCGGTATGCATTCGGCTACAGCTCGAATGGCTGGCTCGAATTGCAGTGGTACATGTTCGCGGTCCTCGTGATGTTCGGTGCGTCCTACACTTTCAAACGCAACGAACACGTCCGCGTCGAAATCTTCTATTTGTTTCTCTCCGAGCGCGGCAAGCTCTGGCTCGACCTCCTCGGCACGTTATTTCTTCTGATCCCGGCGTGCCTGCTGCTGAGCTACCTGTCCTGGCCGTTCTTCATGCAGTCCTATGCGGTCGGCGAAATGTCGGGGAATGCGGGCGGCCTGGTCCGCTGGCCGATCAAGCTCGTCGTCCCCGCCGGTTTCGTAATGCTTGCACTTCAGGGTGTCTCGGAGGTGATCAAGCGCATCGCGGCACTGCTCGGCGTCGTCACGATCGATACGACGTATGAGAGACCGACCCAATGATTACGCTCCAGATGATGCCGCCGATGATGTTCGGCGGGCTGGTTCTGGCGATGCTGATCGGCTTTCCGGTGGCCTTCACGCTGGCTGCTGTCGGACTCTCGTTCGGCTTCCTCGCGATCCATCTCGGCTTCTTCGACCTGAATTTCCTTCAGGCCATTCCGGGACGCGTGTTCGGCAGCGTGCTGTCCAACGAACTGCTGCTCGCGATCCCGTTTTTCACGTTCATGGGATCGGTGCTGGAGCGCTGTGGCCTTGCGGAGGACATGCTCGACTCGATGGGTCAGTTGTTCGGGCCGATCCGCGGCGGCCTCGGATATTCGGTCATACTTGTCGGCTTCATCCTCGGCGCCATCACCGGCACGGTCGCTGCGCAGGTGATCGCGATGGCGCTGATCTCGATGCCCGTAATGATGCGCTACGGCTATAACACGCGCTACATCACCGGCGTGCTGGCGGCGTCCGGCACCATCACCCAGCTCGTTCCGCCATCGCTGGTGCTGATCGTCCTCGCCGACCAGCTCGGAAAGTCGGTCGGCGATATGTATCTCGGCGCGTGGGGACCCTCGCTGTTCCAGATCGTGCTGTTTGCCGGCTACACGTTCCTGCTCGGCATCTTCAAACCCCATCACGTTCCGCCGGTGCCGAAGGAATTCCGCACGCTCACCGGCTGGCCGCTCTGGCGCAAATGCCTGATGGGCATCATTCCGTCCGCTGTCCTGATCTTCGTCGTGCTCGGCACCATGATGATGGGACTGGCGACGCCAACGGAAGCTGGCGCGATGGGCGCTGTCGGCGCCATCGTTCTAGCGGCCATTCACCACAAGGATTTCAGCACCACCGGCCGAAAATTTCTGATTGTCGGCTCGATCGCCGGCGGTATCGGCACGCTGGTCGGAATCTTCGTCGCGGAAGGACCGGCCTTCAAGATCGCGTTCGCCGTCACCTATCTTGCCGTCGTGTGGATTTGTCTCGAAGCCGTCCGCATTCCCGGACTCCGAGACCTCATCAAACAAGGCTATCAGTCGACCATGCGCCTCACCACCATGGTGACTTTCATCCTGATCGGTTCGACCTGTTTCTCCGTCGTATTTCTCGGCGTATCCGGCGGCGAGTGGCTCGAACACCTCTTGATTTCGCTGCCTGGCGGCGCGTGGGGATTTCTTGCCTTCATCAACGCCTTCATTTTCTTCCTGGCATTCTTCCTCGATTTTTTCGAGATCGCCTTCATCATCCTGCCGATGATCGCACCGGTGGCCCAGAAGCTTCTCGCCCCGATCGTCGGCGCGGACGCAGCCCTGATCTGGTTCGGCGTCATGATCTGCGTCAACATGCAGACCTCGTTTCTCCACCCGCCGTTCGGTTTCGCCTTGTTCTACCTGCGCGGAGTCGCGCCTCGCGAAGTGAAGAGTTCCGACATCTACTGGGGCGCCGTGCCCTGGATCGGATTGCAGATCATCATGGTCGTGCTCGTGATCGCGTTCCCCATAACGGTGACGGGGTTGCTCGGCAAAACGGCAACCGTCGATCTCAACAAGATCAAGATCGAGGTCCCCGATATCGACGTCGCGCCGCTCGATTTCGGTCCGTTACTGAAACCACAGCAATAGCGAATGTTGTCATTCCGAAGCGCGCCGACGGTGCGAGCCCGGAAATCCAGTCGACGAATTGTCGCTGAATATCTGGATTCCGGATCGCCGCCAGAGTCCGATTCAACTGCGTTGACACAGACTCTGGCCTTACCCTTTTGATCGAGCATGATCTTATCCGAAAACCGGCTTTCCCCTTTTCGGGATCATGCTCTAACGCGGCGTCCGGAAATGACCGGAAAGGCTTGCAGCAGCCTGATAGAATGCTTCGTGCCTGGGCGATTTGTGCGCGTCAGCCGCGGGTCCGCGACCGGATCATGAAGCTGTCGTAGGTATATTCGGCCACCTGCCACCACAGGTATTCGTCCGAGCGATAGGCCTGCATCGTATCGATCGCCTTCTTGAACTCGGGATTCTTCGCCGAGATCTCGCCCCACAATTCATTCGTGGCTTTCAGGCAGGCATCGAGGATGTCGTTGCTGAGCGGCCGGAGTTGCGTGCCGCCTGCGACGAGACGCTTGAGGGCGGTGGGATTCTGCATGTCGTAGCGAGCCGTCATCCAGGTGTTGGCGTTCGCCGCCGCATTCATCACGATCGCCTGGTAGGCCTTCGGCAAGGTATTCCACTTTTCGAGATTGCAGAATGCGTGAACAGTCGGGCCGCCTTCCCAGAAGCCGGGATAGTAGTAGTATTTCGCGACCTTCTGGAAGCCCAGCTTTTCATCGTCGTATGGACCGACCCACTCGGCCGCATCGATCGTGCCCTTTTCCAGCGAAGGATAAACGTCACCGCCCGCAAGCTGTTGCGGCACGACACCGACCTTCTGAAGCACCTGCCCGGCAATGCCGCCGATTCGCATCTTCAGGCCCGACAAGTCGGCGACCGTCTTGATCTCCTTGCGGAACCAGCCGCCCATCTGCGTGCCGGTATTGCCGCAGGGAAAGCCGATCACGCCGAACTTCTTGAAAAACTCATTGGCGAGTTCATTGCCTCCGCCCTGATAGAGCCAGGAATTCTGTTGACGCGCGTTGAGACCGAACGGCACGGACGCGAAGACCGCGAAAGTCGGATCCTTTCCCACATAATAATAGGAAACCGTGTGGCTCATCTCGACGGTATCGTTGGCCGTCGCATCGAGTGCCTGCAATCCGGGGACAATCTCTCCGGCAGCAAAGATCTGGATTTGAAATTTGTTGTCGGTCATTTCCGCGATCTGCTTCGCAAAGAACTCGGAAGCGCCGTAGATCGTGTCGAGCGACTTCGGAAAACTCGACGTCATGCGCCATTTGATCTCAGGCGCCGATTGCGCAATTGCCGGCGAAGCGACGGCTGCGGCTGCAGCACCGGCTGCTGAAACCTTCAGAAAATCACGACGTTTCATTCAGGCACTCCTTGTGAGAACGTTTCTTTGAATTCCTGCACGCAATCGCAGACGGCTCCTGTGGAAACGCGGCTCTAGACGGTAGCGATCGTCTCCTGAAGCCGGTCGCGCACATGTCCGGCGATCGTCCGGTAGATCGCCGCGTGCGGTCCGTCGGGATCGCTCTCCACGACCGGATGACCCAAATCCGAGGTCTCGCGAATCGACATATGAAGCGGGATTTCGCCGAGGAACGGCACTCCCAGCCGTTCCGCTTCATGCCGCGCTCCGCCGTGACCGAAAATATCGCTTCGCGCCCCGCAATGCGGGCACTGGAAAAAGCTCATGTTTTCGACGATGCCGAGAACCGGCACGTTGACCTTTCTGAACATGGCCAACCCGCGTCTCGCATCGATCAGCGACAAATCCTGCGGTGTCGAAACGATGACGGCGCCCTTGAGCGGCACGGTCTGCGCAAGCGTCAGTTGCGCATCGCCGGTCCCCGGCGGCATGTCCACGACCAGAATGTCAAGTTCGCCCCAGGCGACATCCCGCAGCATCTGCCTGATCGCGGACGTTACCATCGGACCGCGCCAGATCATCGCGCTTTCTTCCTCGACCAGAAAGCCGACCGACATGACCGCCAGGCCAAAACGCGCGATCGGGACCATCTTCTTGTCGGCCGTCAATTGCGGCTTTTCCCGAATCCCGGTCAGTCTCGGTATCGAGGGTCCGTAGATGTCCGCATCGAGCAGACCGACCCGCAAACCGAGAGCCCGCAGGCCGAGCGCGAGATTGAGCGCAGTGGTCGACTTGCCGACGCCGCCTTTGCCGGAGGCAACGGCAATAACGGCGGCAACTCCGGGAATATCCGTCTGTCGCGCCATCGGGGAGCCTGACGGCGGCGGCGACCGATGCGTGGACACATGCGGAATCCCCTGCCCGGACCGCGGCGGCGGATAAGCGGGGTCCCCCGGCTTGCGTTCGGCGGTCAAGGCAACCATCGCAACCGACACGCCGGGGATCGCGCGCACCGCCGCCTCCGCCTGGGCGCGAACACCCTCCCATGCGCCTGTCTCCGACGTCTCGACGTTAATGGAGAAAAACACCCTGTCGCCGTTAACGGCGATCTCCGACAGTACGCCGGCGTCGGTCAACGCCACGCCGCGCGGAGAAAGAACGCCGGCCAGCCGATCGAGAACTTGTTGCGGCGTTACGGTCAAATCATCACTCCGGGATCGGCTTGCTCGCAGAGTGGATTTGACATTCGCTATCCGATTTGCAGCGAGCGCGAGAAGCGAATGTCAAATCCGAAACTCCACTAGAACCCTATTTGCGTCCTTGGTTTCCACCATTTGCGAGAATACCTGCCTCAACAGGATGCAAATGTTAGAATCGGACCACTCGCCTCGAAACAGGCTCAACATGGCTACCCGCCTCACCCCGGTCAACGCCCGTGCTCGATTAATCCAACGGCAGACCTGCGCGCAAAGCGGCGAGGTTACTTCCGTTCAGCCGCCGCATCGTAATTCAGCTCGATCATCACGCCGTTCGGGTCGCTGACGAAAATCTGCCACAGGGCCCCGCCCGGGACCTCGCGAGCTCTGAAAGCGAAGCCTTTCGATTCCAGACGTTGTTTCATGCCGCTGAAATCGCAGCTGGCGAAGGCAATATGATGGACAACGCCGGAATCCGGCTTCTGCGGCTCCGACGTCGGTGAGATGTCGACGAGGTGAACCACCGGCTTTCCCTCGCTATAGAGCCACGCGCCAGGAAACGCGAAGTCCGGCCTGGCGCCTTTGGTGAGACCAAGGACCTCCTCGTAAAAGCGTACCGTCTCGGCAAGCTTGCGGGTCCGGATATTGAAATGATCAAGCGTGCCAACGCTCATGTCGCGTCGCTCCCGTGTCCGACTGACGAACAGTTACCGGCTTAATCCTAACGCGTTTTGAAACGTCTTGGAATTCTGCCGGCGACAACTCTCTATTGCCCCGATCGCATTGCCGTTGCGTCCGTGCTTTTTAAGGATATTCCCGCCTTTGCCGCTGCAGCCTCAGAGGCTATGCTGAGCAGAGGGCAAGATTTGATCGCGACGCGGTCGTCCCCGCTCACCCGCAAAATGCCCGTCAAGCAGGCTCGCCCGCGATAACGGAAACCCCGGATTTTTGAATAAGGTTTGGACATGGCCAAAGTCGCATTTCTCGGTCTCGGCGTCATGGGATTCCCCATGGCAGGACATCTCGCCGTAAAAGGCGGCCACGAGGTGACCGTGTTCAATCGAACGCCGGCCAAAGCCAGGGCGTGGGCCGAGAAATTCGGCGGCAAGACCGCACCGACGCCGCAAGCGGCAGCCGAAGGTCAGGATTTCGTGATGGCCTGCGTCGGCAACGACGACGACTTGCGCGCCATCACGATCGGCGCCGGGGGCGCCTTTGCCGGAATGAAGCGAGGCGCCACCTTTGTCGATCATACGACCGCCTCCGCACAGGTCGCGCGCGAACTCGATGCCGAAGCGACCAGACGCGGCTTCGGTTTTGTCGACGCCCCGGTTTCCGGCGGGCAGGCCGGCGCCGAAAATGGCGTTCTCACCGTCATGTGCGGCGGAACGGAGAGCGCCTACGCCGGCGCCGAACCGGTCATCGCGGCCTATGCCCGGATGTGCAAACGGCTTGGCCCGGCCGGCGCGGGCCAGTTAACAAAAATGGTCAACCAGATCTGTATTGCCGGCCTCGTCGAAGGACTGTCGGAAGGCATCCACTTCGCCAAGAAGGCGGGACTCGACGTCAATTCGGTGGTCGAGGTGATTTCGAAGGGTGCCGCTCAATCCTGGCAGATGGAAAACCGCTCCAAGACGATGAACGAAGGCAGGTTCGATTTCGGCTTCGCCGTCGAATGGATGCGCAAGGACCTCTCGATCTGCATCTCCGAGGCCCGCCGTAACGGCGCCAGTCTTCCGGTCACAAGCCTGGTGGATGCGTTCTACGCGGAAGTCGAGAAAATGGGAGGCCGCCGCTGGGACACCTCCAGTCTCCTCGCGCGCCTCGAACATTAACGGAGGCCCGGTTCGCGACAGGCGCGACTCGGGCCATTCGCCGCAGTAAATCCTGTTTCGAAAAGGATTTAACCTCCCGTTAACTGAATTGGCCTGCACTTTAAGGCAGCCCTTAATGATTTAGCGCCAGAGATAAGCGAGTAAGGACTCGCGCGCCGCGTGTAGGATTCGTGTTGGTTGATGAGTACCCCCGCCGATAAACCTGAAGTCGTCCAGGTTCCGGTCGCGCCCGCGATTGTACCTTCCGCACGTCATCGGCGCGACGCCACGCAGCGGGTCCGCGAAGCGCGCGACCGGTTGACCTCGACGAGCGGAACCCGCCCGGCGTTCGATCACGAACTGCTTCGGCAATATGCGCAAACGCGGCTGTCGGCCTCGTTCGTGGTGATGCTGCTCGTGGTCGCAGCCGGCGTGCTGTTCGGCTTCTGGTTGGAGCCTGCGACGGCCGCGGCATGGACATTCGTGATGCTGTCCATCCATGCCCTCATCATCTACAACTGCAACAATTTCCTCAAGGAGACGTCGTCCCACAACAGCACCCGCAGATGGCGCGTGCGCTTCATTCTGCTCGACCTCCTGTACGGCCTGTGCTGGATGGCGATCCTGGTTCATCCCTCCGGATCGGACCCGGTTGCAAATACCCTGATGATGTTCCTGATGCTGCTGGTCGTGGCGGTATCGACCATGCTCGCCGCGAGCCTGCCCATTGCAGCGCTTGCCGCAACCGCCCCCGTGACCTCGGTGATCGCGCTGAAGTTCGCAGCCGGCGGCTCTTTCAACAACTACGTCCTTGCCATTCTCGCGCTGGTCGCGGAAGGATATTTTGCGCTGCTCGCGCATCGCCTGCATTCCACGACGCTGGCGACGCTCGAAGCGCGCGCAGAAAAGGACGCCCTGATCGCTGAACTTGAACAGGCCAAGGCCATTTCGGATGAAGCGCGGCATCGCGCGGAATCGGCCAACGTCGCAAAATCGCGATTCCTGGCTCAGATGAGTCACGAACTGCGGACACCGCTCAACGCCATCCTCGGATTTTCCGAAGTGATGAAGAGCGAGATTTTCGGCGAGCACGCGGTCGGCGTCTACAAGAGCTATTCGGCCGACATTCACAATTCCGGCGTTCACCTGCTGAATCTCATCAACGAGATTCTCGACCTGTCGCGAATCGAAGCCGGCCGTTACGAACTCAATGAAGAAGCCGTGTCTCTGGTCCATGTCGTCGCGGACTGTCACCACCTCCTGAAGCTGCGGGCCTCCAGCCGCGGCATCGCCATTCACGAAGTGTTCGAACAAGGCATGCCGCGCATCTGGGGCGACGAACGCGCCACGCGGCAGATCGTGCTCAACCTGTTGTCGAACTCGATCAAATTCACGCCACAGGGCGGCGAGATCTGGTTGAAGGTCGGATGGACCGCTTCGGGCGGGCAATACCTCAGCGTCAAGGATAACGGCTCGGGAATCGCGGAGGACGAAATCCCGATCGTGCTGGCGTCATTCGGGCAGGGTTCGAATTCGATCAAATCCGCAGAGCAAGGCGCAGGTCTCGGATTGCCGATCGCAAAGAGCCTGATCGACATGCACGGCGGCACCTTTACGCTGCGATCCAAGCTCCGTGTCGGCACTGAGGTTATCGTCACCTTTCCGCCGGAGCGCGTGATGTCGGCCCTCGCGCCGATGGAGGAAGCGCCGCCGCTCCAGCCCACTCAATCGGCCGATCCGGCAGCGGATGAAAAACGCCGCCTGCGGAACAAGCCGATCATGAATGCCGGCACAGGTCTTTAGACAGGGTTTCGGGAGCGCATGAATGATCGTCATGGTCCTGAATGAGTATCGGAACGCCATGTTGAGCGACTTGCATCAACAAGCTGCAGCCGAAAACCTGACAGGTGCATCGTGATCCGCATCCTGCTTGTCATCGTGATGCTGGCGGCGACAGCCGGCGCCGTGGTCGCCTATGGCGACCCGGCCCGAATATCGGCCGCGAAAAGCGTGGTCTCGACCATGCTGCGCGAGGCCGGCGCAGGCCCTCCGCGTAGCGTCCAGATTCCTCGCGCCCAGAATGGCGACTTCACGTTGCACGCCAAGATCAACGGCGTGAAAACAGCGATGATCATCGACACCGGCGCAACCTCTGTCGTCCTTACCTATGAAACCGCGAAAGCGGCGGGGCTGCCGCTGGAATTGCTGAACTACGACGTCGATGTCGAGACCGCCGGCGGACACGCGCGCGCCGCGCGGCTGACACTTGACCGGCTTGCGGTCGGGAAGCTCGTCGAGCGATCGGTGCCGGCGCTCGTGGTGCCGCGCGGCCAGATGAAAACAAACCTTCTCGGGATGAGTTTCCTCAACAGGCTCGAGAGTTGGGAAGTCCGCGCGGACCGACTGATGCTGCACGGCTATCCCTAAAAGCAGCGTTCGCAAAGAACCATCCGTGCCCCGGCAATGATGCGCAGCAATCGCGCCTCTACGACCGCGTCGAACAACTGAGACGGTCGCACCGCGAGTTTCCCGGAACGCTCACCCGCGCCAGTCGGATGACATGAAAAGCATTTGTCACAAAAATGCGCACTTTGATTGAGACGTTGTAAGCGTTGATTCGATGCGTCTCGATCGACTCCTGTTTTCCATATTTTGTCGACCATCCGTTATATCTAAGCATGAGCCGATCAATATTCTCAAACTCGATTTGACGGAATTGTTTGTATCGCGTCATTGCCGTGTCGGCGGAGGGCATTTTGACGACCTTGCGATCCTGGATCGAGAGCAACGATTGGCTTCAAGGCATACTGTTAACATCGAAGATCGACACGCTTCTCAGCGGACTCGAAGTTGATCCCGCCACCATCAGCGGCCCGGTCGGCGGAGCTTATAACGGCAAAGCGCAATTGGGGGGCGCCGCGCATCCGCTGTTCTTCGATCTCTCGCTCGCGCCGCTCGGTCCCCCGCTGCCGTTTCGTTTCGCCCTTCGCCCGGATGGCTTTGATCTCGCCTTCGACCTCGGACAGGTGCCTCCCGCCACTCGCTTGACCGATCTCGCGGCCGACAGCGCAGGGCGCGCATTCACGCCCGCGATCCACAACGGCGCGGCCGGCGGCGAGGAATGGCTGACCGCGACGGCGGGCCAGGTCAGGGTACTGGGCGCGACGATCGCACTCGTGATCGAAGGGCGGAAGGGCACGCAGGCGACCATGCGTCTCGGGCCGTCGATCGATCAGCCGGACGGCGTGGTCAGGCTCACGCTCGATCCACCGACCGTCATGCTGGGATCGAGCGGCTTCGGCCTCGAGTTACCGGATGGCTTCTTCATCGACATGAGCACGCAGGCCGCCCCGCCCCCCGCATCGGTCGACGGCCATCCGATCGTGCTGCCCGGCGACACCCCGGCGTGGAAGGGATTGTCGATCCGCAACGCGCGTTTCTACTTGCCGGAGAGCGTGCCGCTGTTCGGTCGCACCGCCGTCGATGCGCAGATCGAGATCGGGCTCGATCCCACAGGGATAGCGCTGTCGGCGGAAGCCCACGTGCCGGCACGGGACGGCAAGCCTGCAATGACGGTGCGCATCGAATGCGTCGATCCGACCGCGACCGGTCTCGCTTCTTTCCTTCCGACGCTGGTCGAGGTCGCGGCGGAACTGCCGGTCGACCAGTACCATGAGAACGTCGACGGCGGGACATTGCATGTTCTCGCCAGCCGGCCGCTGATCGCGCGCGCCCGTTTCTCGCGCGAGACCAACGATGCGGCCGCTCCGACGCGGCTGTCGATCGGTATCGAGGCGCAGGGCGCCAATGGCATCCTCGCCGTGAGTGCCGAGGGTGGTGGCGCCGCCGAGAAGGGCTTCATCGCCGCCGGGGCGTTCGCCACCGCGCTGATCGCAGAGAAGAATCTCGGCAGCGCCGGCGCGGGGACGCCTGCGGCCGGGCTCCTCACCGCCGGAATGGCGTTGAGCACGCTGCTCAACGACAAGGGCCGCCTGGTGGTCCATGGCGTCGAGCTTGCCACCGAAGGCAAGCCGAAGGGCCTCGCGCTCACCGACAAGCAGACCTTCACGCTCGACTACGCGGTCGATGTCGTGATCCACCCCATCGACCTCGGCGTGATGTCGGTCTCGCTCGCGCCCGAGGAGCCGCTGCGTATCCGGCTGCGCGGCGTAGTGCTCTCGCTCGACCATTCCCAAAGCGGCCTCGGCATGATCGGGCTCGACTACCGGCATGCCACGATGGAGGTCGAGGATCCCGGCCGCTGGCTCATCGAAGGACCGGGCTCACTGTTCGACGTGCTGGGCTCGCGCAGCGGGCGAGGTTCGATCTGGATCGAGGTCGATCTGCGCTTCAAGCTCGATCTCGGCCCGGTGCGCGTCTCCGGCGCGACTATCCGTGCGACACTCCACCCCGAAACCCACACGATCACCGCCAGCATCCGCGGTCTTGACGCGCAGATCACCATGCCCGGCGTCATCGAGGGCGAAGGCAAGGTCAGCGTCAGCGACGCCGGCTTCGAGGCAATGATCCGCGTGCAGGTGGTGCCGGCCGGGTTCAATGCCGAGGCATCGCTGCGGCTGCATGGCAAGATGGTTCTGCTCGAACTCGCCGCCGACCTGCCGGGACCGCTGCCGCTCGCCAACAGCGGACTCGGCCTGTTCGGCGTCGGCGGCACCTTCGGCATTGCGACGACGATCGCGCCGCCCGCTCCCGGCGAGGATCCGATCGAGCACGCGCTGCTGTGGGACCCGCAGGAGCCGCCGCCGCCCGGCCGCCCCGAACCGTTCAACGAGTCGCCCGGCAACTTCACCTTCGGATTGGAAGCCGTGATCGGGACGCTGCCCGACATGGGCTTCGCCTTCAGCGCCAAGGCCGGGCTGTTCCTGACGGTGCCGGACCTCGTCGTGCTCGGGGCGATCGATGCAACGATCCTCTCCGGCCGCATGAGCATCACGCACAAGCCCGATCCCGATCCCGATTTCCTCGCGTTGCGCGGCGCGATCATCGTCGATCCCCACGATGCCGTGACGTTCGGCATATCGGGCACGCTGAACATTCCGGTGTTGCTGACGGCGAAGATTCCGTCCGGTGGACGCTTTCCGGTCACCGGCGACACGTCCGACTGGTACCTCTACATCGGCGCCGACGGCTACAACGGCCAGGGGCGCGGCATCGGGCCGGCGACCGTCAGGGTCCTGCCGGACATTTTTAACGTCGGCGCTTCCGGCTACTTCATGCTGCGCGGCCACGGCATCGAAAAGTGGCCGCGCGGCGGTCCCATGAGCTTCGACGGCTTCATCCTCGCCTTCGGTTTCGGCATCGACCTGAACTTCGGTCCGCGGCCGATCGTGTGGGCCGAGGTTCATGCATCGGCCGATATTCTGGTTGCGACGAGTCCGCTGATTCTCGCCGGCTTCGGTCATGTCGACGGCTCCGCGCATATCGGACCGGTCTCTGTCGGCGTCTCTGCCGACCTGCAGGCATTCGTCGCCGAAGGCAATACGTCGATCTACGCCAGGGTTTGCGGGCATGTGAACCTGCTGTTCACGAAGGTCCGCAAGTGCGTCGAACTCAAGTTCGGATCCGAGCCGCCGTTGACGGTGCCTCCTCCGACCTCGCTGCCGCTCGACCGGCTCGAAGGCGGCCAGATCGTCGGCCAGAACGCCATGCTGATCGACGACAAGTATCAGCTTCTCCATGAACTACGGCAGTCGCCACAACAAGCGCAGACGATCTGGCCCGACGCGCTTATCGCCCTCACCTTCGCATTTCCGCCGCGTCTCGCCAGCGGCTGCGGCGGCGCGCAGTTTCCGACCATCGACCAGTATCCGGAGGGCGATCGCGCCCGGCCGTTCGGAAGCAATCTGCTCGACTATCAATGGGAGTTGCGCAGCCTCCAGCTTTTCGATGTCACCGGCGACGAGCAAGGTCCGGGAACGCTGGTATCAGGCGAATTGAGTGCGGCCTGGCAGGCAGGGCGTACCGGCAATCCCGGCTCGTCGGCGGAGCCGGCCGAACTGATCCTGTTCGATATCAAGGGCACGTTCTTCATCGACCGCATGAGCGACGCCGGCCAGTCGCTGCCGGGCGATCCGATCGGTGCGCTCGGCAGCGTCTGCAGGCCCGACGCACGCGCGCGCATCGGCTGGACGCTGGGCTTCGATGCGGTCGCGCATGAAGAACTCTGGCGCCTGCCGCCCGAGACCGTCAGCATGGATCCGGTGCAGAGCCGCATCGGTGGGCTCCTGATGCCGGGATTCACGCGGTCGGACGCGCAAACCGTCACGCCGCTCGACGAGATCGGAAGGCAGACGCTGCCGCCGATGGTGAACTATGCGAAGCCGCGCACCACGTCCCTTCCTTCTCCGATCAAGGTCGAGCGGGACTTTACCGGCGCGTTGCTGCTGGAATACGCGACCCCGGCCGACGGCAACGAAGTCACGTTCGAGAGACTGAACCTTCGCTTCAACGCGACGATCTATCTCGATGAGCCGATCGCCAGCAACGGCTTCCTGTTTCTGTGGGCGCCATCCGCAAGCCTGGACGGAAAGGGACCAGGCCTCGTGCGCGTGTACGATCCCAAGGACCGGAGCAATGCGTGGTACCCGGACACGAAAGACATCGGCAACGGCCAGCAAGTGCTGATTTTCAAGGCGCTGGGGAGTGTGACGGCACTCCGGATCGAATGGCCGGCGACGCAGCAGCTCGGCCTGCTGGGACTCGAAGGCATGACGGCAACGGCGCTCGCCGCCGCACAGGCCCGCAACGATGCGCAAGCCGCAACAGCCGCCACCCAGCAGCACGCCGCGAATGACGGACCGCTCACCGATACCGCGCATCAAAGCGGCGTGTCACGCTGCCTGCTGCAACCGGGCAAGACCTATCGCCTCGACGCGGAGTTGGCGTGGACCGGCACGCTCTACAAGCAGATCATCTATGGCGTGCGCGTGCCGGTCGCGACGTCAAGCTCCGACGTCGATCCCACACTTCCGACGAAACGCAGCTATTTCTTCAAGACCACGCCTGTGCCTCCAACGCCCGCGCCGCAGCCGCAGCCAGCGCCCGGCGGCGCTGTGCATTACGGGCAGCCCATCGCCGCCGTGAAGTTCGGATCGCCGAATTATCTTCAGACGCTCCGCCGTGCGCAAGACACGTTCGCGCCGGAACTGCTGGAGCGCCACCTCTCCGGTTACGAGCCGGCGCAAAGCGAGGTCGCGCGCTTCCGCCACGATCCGCTGCGCGCGCATTTCGACGTCGGGTATGTCGAAGCGCTCGCCAAACTTTACAATTACACGCTCAAGCTCGGCCTGCGCCGCACCGACACCGCCGAACCTTCCGGCAACCTGTCGCTGCTGATTGCCTCGTTCAGCGCAGCGCTCAATCCGGCCTTCCTGAGCGGCGCCGACCAGCGCCGCTATCAGGTCGCGACCGGGGTCGCCCTGATCAACGGCGAGGTTGTCGTGGCTGAGACAAATCCCTGCCCCGTTCCCAAGCCCGGCCTCACGCTCGACGCCACCGCAGAGCTTGAGCCGCAGGCCTGGTACGAACTTTACGTTCATATCGACTCGGCAATCCACGGCGCGCCCGCCGCACGGCTGCCGGGCGTCAGCTTCCAAACGTCGCGCTGGTTCGCGCCGGCCGACATGCTCGCCGCCTTGAGCTTCGGCGCGACGACGGCCGGCAATGCAATGGGCGATCTCGAAATCCAGGCGGTTTCCGGCTTTGCACGCGGACCCGTGCTTGGCGACGACTGCGCATTCGACGATGCGCTTCGCCGGATCGGCCTCGAAGGTTGGCCGATCGCGGAGAAACCGCGCACGAGTCTCTTGTGGCTGCCGCGCGCGGACGGCAGCGGCTGGGATTGCGCCGGCGTCCTCATCGAATCGCCCGAGCCGATCCATCGCGACGGCCGCTGCACCATCGACGGATTGAGCGCCGTACTCGCACCGAGTCATCCGGTCGTGACCTTCAACACCCAGTTCCGCGACCGCTCCGGCTCGCGCGTTCTGTTCCTGACCGACACACCGTTCCTGCCTTCGTCCTGGCTCGACGTTGGCCATCTCGTTCCCGGCAGCAAAATCCCAGGCGGGATTTTCAAGCAGCTTGCCCAACCGATAACGAAGACCTCCTCCAAGAGCACCATGCCTCAACGATCCGGCAAGGCCGCGACGACGCGCACCAAGATCGTACGGAAATCGCTCAAGGCGCCGGTCGTGCCGCCCCCGGTCATTGGTCACGCGGGCCAGGTCATTAAGCCGGGAGGAGCGAAGCCGCTGCCGATACCTCTCAGTCACCAACCCATGTTGCGGCTGAACATGACCGATCATCGACCAGATGGAACGATCGCGGCGCTCACAGGACTTCTCCTTCTTCCCAAAGCACCGTTGTTCGCGGGAGAGGCCCGATGATCCGTTTCGCTTCGCCTGCCTGGCTCGCGCTGTTCGCATTGCAAGCGGAGAATGACGCCGACCTGCCGGACGGCGTTCATATCCGCATCCAGTCGTCCCCGTTGCTCGGCCTCCCGATCGCGCCGTGGCTCGTCTGGCAGGTGCCTGTCAGCACCCGAACCGTGGCAGCACCGCGCGACCCCAAACGGCTCAAGACCCCCCTCCCGGTCGAGCCGCCTGAGTCGGAGCGGGACACGACGCGCTATGTCGCGGTCGAGGCTGTTCCTCCCAGCGGCGGCAGGACCACAATCTCGCTGCTCGATCCCGACACGGGCGGACTGATTTCGAGGCGCTCAAAACAGGCTGCCATCGTCGGCGGCCCGGTGACGCGTCGGGTGCGTCTTGGCGGCAACGTCGCAGGTGCCCGTCTGAAGATCTATGCGATCTATTCGAAGTCGAGCGAACGGATACGCGAAGAGAAGCCCATTGCTACACTGCCGTTGCCCATTTCCGACGATTGCCGCTGGTACTACGGCGGCATCACCCAGGAAGAAGGTCTGGAGCGCGTGGCGCGCGGCGCACCGCGTCGGTATACGGCGCTCGACCAGCCGGATGGACCGTTCGAATCGCTCGCGCCTGAAGACGAAGTTGCCAGGATCGACGCGCAACGCACCGAAGTCGACGCCGCGCTGGAGGCAGTGGTTCGTGCTCCCGCCGATGCGCCGTGGGACGTGACGCTCGCGGTCCCCAACCAAGGCAGTTCGCCGCCGCAAAGCGCCGATGTGCCGCAGCTCGACAGCGTGCTGATGCCGGTGTGCGACCCTGGCTTCGCGCGCTATCTCGGCTTCGCGGACAATATCGGCAAGGCGATCCGCCGCGACATGGCGCAGCCGATGATCGGGCTCGTCGTCTCCGGCGTGTTCGCGGTCGATCCGAAGCGCGTTATTTCCGAAATCCGCCTCGGTCCGTTCAAGATTCTCACGCGGCTCGAGGATCGGCTGCCGCCGCTCGACGCCGACGAGCAGGCGATGATCGATCGGGTGCTCGACATGACCGGCGCCAGGGATGTCGCCGATAAGCTTCGCAACAAGGGTTTCGAAATCCGCTGCTTCACGGCGGCCGCCGGCGCGGTGCCCCCGCCCGATCCGCTGCCGCCGCCGCGCGTTTCGCTCGCCGATGCAAAGTGGATCGCAGCAGCGAGCGGCATCAGCACCTCGTTCCGGCAAGGCTTCGCCCTGTCGACCACGCCGTTCGCGCCGCTGCTGGCGATGGCGCGGGACGACGGCAAGGGCTTCAAGCCGCGGACGCGCTGCATCAAGACCAAGACTGTGCGCAGGCACGTCGTGCTGCTGCGCGGAGAAGACAGCGCGGGTAACCAGATCGCATCCGATGCGCCGATCTCGGCTGGCGCGAAGAACCGGTATCGTTTTTGCTCCGGCGATCTGTTCGGCCGCTTCGGCAAGCCGTCAGACGTCGACGTGCCCGATCCCGACCGCCCCGCTCCGCCGCCTCCGGTGCTTCGCGCAATGCCGCTGCGCGCGACGCTCGACGATCAGGCCCCCGGCAAGCTCTCGCCGGGCTCGCTCGACGTGCGGGTGCCCGTTCCCGACAACAGTTCGATCGGCATCGGCGGCCGCCCGATCGCAAAGCTGGAGCTGACCTTCGCGGGCAAGACGCGCAAACTTGCCGCAACGCCCGGTACCATGATCACGCAGGTGTTTGCGCTGCCGGCGCTCGCTCCCCAACAAAGCGATGCATGGCCTCTCGCCGCGCACTTCACCGACGATAAAGGCAATCCCTCTCCCCAATCTACGCAGACCATCAGCATCACCGACAGCCGGCGCCCGCGACCGACGCCCGCCGGCCCCGGCATCATCTGGACCAGCCGGCCGGGCCCGTCGCCGGACGTCGAATTACGCCTGTCATGGCCGGCGGAGCCGGGGCAAGCTTATCGGGCCTGGATCGCCGACCAGCGCGGCCTCGAGCTAGCCGTGGCTCCAACCCGCGCGGCTATAGCGCTCGACGGCTACACGAAGCAGCAGCAAGGCCATTTGAACGGCCGCGCTGACCGTTTCCGGCTGATCACCGACACACCTATCACCGCCGACGGCGATGGACGCGCACGCCTCGCAACGACGCTGCCGCGAACGTTGCAGACGGTCGGATTCCTGCGCATCGTGCCGGAGACCAATCGGGGCACCGAAACGGACTCAAAGGCGTGCGGCTTTGTGCAGGCGGACTTCGATGCTTGCGGTCTTGTACCTGTTGCCGTGCCGAACGATCGGCGTCCGCCGATGCCGCGTCTCTCCGTCGCGGTGAACGCCACCGGCAAGCCTGAGCTGACGATCGAAGCGGTGGGGTTCGACCTGAATGCGATTGAGGCGGCGGAGCCCGGCCTGTTCGCGCAGCCGCCAACCGCGGCGAAGCCACCTCACTATCGTCTGCGCCGCGCCAGCGGGACAGTCAACGATCCGCTCTATGCCCGCATGGTCGGCGGCGTTCGACCGCTGCCGCTCGATCGCACCGGCGGCGCGCCCCGCTTCGCAGCGACGTTCGTGGATTCGTCCGGACTCCTTCCGTTCGTGCGTTATACCTGGTGGGCGGAGGTCCGCCTGCCGGCGGAGCGTCGTCTCCCTCGCGGCGCGACGATGCTTCCGCCGCCGGGGGCGATCACGGCGGAGAACACCGCGCAGATCGAGGATGCGCCCGCAGCGTTCAGCCTTCTGTCTGCGCCGGTCACCGTGGTGAACGCACCGCCCGCTGCGCCGGACGCGCTCAATGCCGCTTCAATCACCGCCACCATCACCGCTGCGAGCGGCGGGTTTTCGCTTCAAGTCCTTATCGCCGATGTGCCCGTCGCCCATCCGAAAGCAGTCGGTCCCTACCGTATCCGGCTGTGGGCGGAGCAGGACGGTGCAGCGCCCGTCCTGCTTGCGGACGGGATAACGACCGTCAATCCAGCGTTCCAGTGGACCGGCACGATTGCATCGAACGCCACCACGAACGTCTATGTCGCACTCATCGATCCGCTCGGCCGCGAAAGCCCGACTACGGTCAAGGCGGTCGCGTCATAGTCACGTCGCAGCCGCGCGGGACGTTTCACCGATCGCGGAGCGCGTGCCGAAGCGCGGCGAGATCGATCCAATGGCCGACATCCTTCAATTCAACCGGCAGCCGTCGGCGCCAATTGGGGTGCTCATTCACCGTGCCCGGAATGTTCGGTTGATCCTTCAACCCGATCAGATCGTCGAGTGCGATCGCAAGTATGCGCGAGGGCGTGCGCGCGAGAAATTCAACGGCTCCGAAAAAGCTTTTCGGCGCGATATATTCTTCGCCGAGCTTCCATTCGAACGCGCGATGTGCGTGCGTCCGCATCTCGTCGGTCTCGCCGGGATCGAGACCGAGCCCTCGTTTTAGCTTGAGATCGGAATGCGATTGCCAGCCTGCGAATGAGGCAAGGTCATGCGTGTTGAAGGTCACAAGCGCGTTCGCGGCATAACCAGACGACCCGAAAAACGCGCCATCATGGCCACGCTCGAACATCATCACCTTGTATGACCACACGCCCCATGTCGCGAGGATGTCGCGAAAGCCATCCGGCACCGTCCCCAGATCCTCGCCGATCACGACGCAGCGCTGGGCGACGCTCTCCTGTGCGATGACGCCGAGCAGCGCCTCCAGCGGCATCTCAACATAGACGCCGTCCCGGGGCGATGTTCCCGACGGTATCAGATAAAGCCGGTTGAGACCGAGGACGTGATCCAGCCGTATCGCCCCCGCGTAGCGCATCGATGCGCGCAGCATCTCGCGAAACGGTTCGAAGCCGCTCGCCTCGAGGCCGGCGGCGTTGAATCCTGCCAAGCCCCAGTCCTGCCCGGCCGTATTGAGTTGATCTGGCGGAGCCCCCACGGAAAGCGCGCGCGAGATGGCAACCTGCTCGTTCCACGCATCGAACCCGCCGGCCTGCACGCCGACAGCGATATCGAGATAAAGCCCGACCGCCATTCCGCGTTTGGCAGCGATATCCGCGCACGATTGCAACTGGGTGGCCGCGCACCATTGCACGAACTCCACGAATTCGATCTCGCTACG
Source organism: Nitrobacter sp. 62-13 (assembly GCF_001896955.1). GTDB lineage: Bacteria > Pseudomonadota > Alphaproteobacteria > Rhizobiales > Xanthobacteraceae > Nitrobacter. The sequence continues at coordinate 25,715 of NZ_MKRN01000177.1, forward strand.
CTGTGGGCCATTTCGAAGGGCTTGAATTCGGGCGTCATCAGGTCGCCGCCACTCCTCCGGCCATTGCCACCACGGCAGTAAACCGAATTGCCGTCGCAGCACCTCGAAGCACGCAAAGCGCCGCAGCAATTCGCCACGCTCGCGCTTGAACGATTCGAACGCTCCGAGAGCGGCCGCGTGCGCCGTATTGGCCGTATCCGTAATCCTGAAGATGTCGAACGCGTGCCGGAGTGCCGCCAGTTTCAATTCCGCAACCGCCGCGTAGTCGATCAGTTCGCCGGAGCGGGCGCGGTCGAGATGTTCGCGATGCCGCGTCAACCACGAATCGGGAAAATCCGGCAGCCTCTCGGGATCGATGTAAAGCGGATTGAGAAACAGCCGGCTGTTCGGCGCATAGGGACTGCATTCGAGCGGCCGGTCATCGAACAGCGCATGAAGCGGATTGAGTCCGATCCCCGCGCAGCCCCAACCCGCAGTCAATTCGATCAGCGCGGCGAGGTCCGTGAAATCGCCGATTCCCCAATTGCGCGACGACGACAACCCGTAGAGTTGAACCGACAGAACCCAGGCTTTGTCGAACGACGATCCTTGATGGGCTCTCTCCGGCGTCACCAGTAACGGTATCGAATCGATCGTATGTCCCTGCTCTTTCTCGATCTCGAGCCGGTACGTTCCGATGGGGATCGCAGGCGGCAAATCGATCATCCCGCCGGCCACACTGCCTCGCGCAAGCGCCTGATGACGTTCAACGAGCCGCCAGTTCAGTCCGTTCGCATCCACCGGTACCTGCCGGCCGGTAGCGTCCGCGACGATTACTATGGGTCGTTTCAGGAACGGATGTCGCGAAGGAGGCGGCAGACCATCAACGACGGCACGCAGCCGCTCACCGCTCACCACATGGCAATGCCCCTGCCCGTCAACAAATTCCAGATCGATGCCGTAGTCGCGTGCTTTTGAATAAACATCCATCCCCAGCCTCAAGCCGCAGGCACGTCCATCCGAGATTCCGACTGTCCGCAATTTCGTCGGAGTGACGTCCCACGCGAAGTGAGTCAACACCAGAGCAAGATCGCGGTTCCATCGGGAACTTTGCAGGGACGCGCGGGTTAAACACCCGGGTCCTTCATTCACTAGCAGGTCGGCGGCGCGTGATGTCCGTATCAACGCAAAAGAACATGCCGTTACGGGTAGGCGAACGCGGTGCAGCCACAGGCAGTTTCCACATCGAGGATGTATATCCCTGCGTGGACGGCGGGCGATTTCCGGTCAAGCGCCTTGCCGGCGACGTCGTCGAAGTCTGGGCGGATATTTTCAGAAGCGGTCACGACATCATCGCCGCGCAGTTGATCTGGCGTCGCGAGACGGATCGCGACTGGCAGAAGTCTTCGATGACGCTGCACGACAACGATCGCTGGTTCGGCAGCTTCACGCCTCCCGACCCCGGCCGGTACGTCTATGCCATCGAGGCCTGGACCGACGAATTCGCCACATGGAAGCATGGCTTCGAACTGAAGCAGCGAGCTGGCCAGGATGTCTCTCTCGATGCCTTGGAGGGAGCCGCGCTTCTGACGCGGGCGCAGTACGGCGGCGAGCAAGCCACCACAATCATCGTCCGTCAATGCGAGGACTATCTGAAAAGCGGCGATCCCGCATGCCTGCTTGTGCCGGAACTGGCGGGCGCCATGACCGAAAGCCGCGAACGTGGCGACCTCACGCGGTCCCAGCTTTACCCGCTGACGATCGACCGCAACCTCGCCGTGGCTGGAGCGTGGTACGAGATGGTGCCCCGCAGCCAGAGCACCGTGCCCGGCAAGCACGGCACCTTTCGCGACTGCATCGCACGCCTGCCTGACATCGCCGCAATGGGATTCGACGTTCTTTACTTCACGCCGATCCATCCGATCGGCAAGACCAATCGCAAGGGGCGCAACAATGCGCTGACCGCCGCCAGAGATGATCCCGGCAGCCCCTACGCCATCGGCGGATGCGAGGGCGGGCACGATGCGATCCACCCCGAGCTCGGCACCTTCGACGACTTTCGTGATCTAGTCTCCGCCTGCAAGGCCCAGGGGATTGAGATCGCGCTCGACATCGCGGTGCAGTGTTCGCCTGATCATCCCTGGCTGACGCAGCACCCAGACTGGTTCAAGCGGCGCCCCGACGGCACGATGCGCTATGCGGAAAATCCTCCGAAGAAGTACGAAGACATCGTCAATCCTGATTTCAGCTGCGACGATGCCGGCTCGCTGTGGAACGCGCTGCGCGACGTTATCCTGTTCTGGGTGAACCAGGGCGTGCGCATCTTCCGCGTCGACAACCCGCACACCAAACCATTCAATTTCTGGGAATGGCTGATCCGTGAAGTTCAAACGAAAGATCCAGGCGTCATCTTCCTCGCCGAGGCGTTCACGCGTCCCAAGGTGATGAAAGGCCTGGCGAAGCTCGGATTCACGCAGTCGTATACCTATTTCACCTGGCGTACCCGGAAGTGGGAAATCGAGTCCTATCTCAACGAACTGACAGGGTATCCGGAACGCGACTACTATCGACCGAATTTTTTCGTCAATACGCCGGACATCCTACCCTACCATCTGCAAAGCGGCGAAGCCTGGATGTTCAGGTCGCGCGTGGCGCTGGCGGCGACGCTGTCGAGTAACTATGGAATCTACAACGGCTTCGAACTTCTGGAGCACGAACCCATTCCGGGTCGCGAGGAATATCTCAACTCGGAGAAGTACGAAATCAAGGTCCGCGACTGGAATGCGCCAGGCAATATCAAACCCTATATCGCCGCGCTCAATCACGCGCGTCGTGAGAATCCTGCGCTTTTGCAAACCCGCAATCTGAGATTCCTCCCGGTCGACAGCGACCAGATCGTCGCCTTCGTCAAGCAAACGACCGACGCCGGCAACACCGTCGTCGGCGTCATCGCGCTGTCGCGTGATGCTTCCGAATTCTGGCTGCCGCTCGACTCTATCCGTGTCCGTGTCACCGAAGATCTGTCGCCTCCCGTTGCATTGGAAAACATCATGACCGGAGAGCGTCACGCCATCGAGTGGGGCGGCGTGCGTTTGAGGATCGACCCGCTCCGCGATCCCACGCTTTTGTTTCGTTGTCTGGCGTGAGGCGCGTCATGAACGACATGACCAAAATCCGTGCCGACAGATGTGTCCAGACCGACGATCTCTGGTACAAGGACGCAATCATCTATCAGCTTCACGTCAAGGCCTTCGCCGACAGCAACAACGATGGCATCGGCGACTTCGCCGGCCTGACGAGCAAACTCGATTACCTTCAGGAACTGGGCGTCACCACGCTTTGGCTTCTGCCGTTCTATCCGTCTCCGGGGCGCGACGATGGATATGACATTGCCGACTACGGTTCGGTCAATCCGGACTTCGGCTCGATGAAAGACTTTCGGCGTTTTATCTCCGAAGCTAAGCGCCGCGGACTCCGCGTCATCACCGAACTCGTCATCAACCACACCTCCGACCAGCACAAATGGTTCAAGCGCGCGCAGCGCAGTCCGCCCGGATCGAGCGCGCGAAACTGGTACGTCTGGAGCGCTACCGACAAGAAGTACCAGGGCACGCGGATCATTTTTACCGACACGGAGAAGTCGAACTGGGCGTGGGATGCCGAAGCCAACGCCTATTACTGGCACCGCTTCTTCACGCACCAGCCGGATCTCAATTTCGACAACCCGCGCGTGGTCAGGGCCGTCGTTCAGGTCATGAAGCGATGGCTCGACGCGGGCGTCGATGGCTTTCGGCTGGATGCCATCCCGTATCTGTGCGAGCGCGACGGAACCAACAATGAGAACCTTCCCGAAACGCATGCGGTGATCAAGCACATTCGCGCCGAGCTCGATGCCTATGCCAAGGGCAAGGTGCTTCTCGCCGAGGCCAATCAATGGCCGGAGGATGTGCAGTCCTATTTCGGCGATGGCGACGAGTGCCACATGGCCTATCATTTTCCGCTGATGCCGCGCATCTATATGGCGATCGCCCAGGAAGACCGCTTTCCGATCACGGACATCCTGCGACAGACGCCCGATATTCCGGCAAATTGCCAATGGGCAATGTTCCTGCGCAACCATGATGAGCTGACGCTTGAAATGGTGACGGACATCGAGCGCGACTATCTCTGGTCGACCTATGCCGCCGATCCACGCGCCCGCATCAATCTCGGTATTCGCCGCCGCCTCGCGCCCTTGATGGACAACGACCGGCGCAAGATCGAGCTGATGAATTCGTTGCTGATGTCGTTTCCCGGTACGCCGATCGTCTATTACGGCGACGAAATCGGCATGGGTGACAATATCTATCTCGGTGATCGCAACGGCGTTCGCACCCCGATGCAGTGGACGCCGGACCGCAACGGCGGCTTTTCGCGCTGCGATCCGGCGCGGCTCTACGCGCCGCCGGTCATGGATGCCGTCTATGGCTACGAGTCCGTCAACGTCGAGGCTCAGTCGCGGAGCCTGTCGTCGTTGTTGAACTGGATGAAGAAGCTGATTTCGGTTCGCAAATCCAGCCACGCTTTCGGCCGCGGCACCATGTCCTTCGTGCGCTCATCAAATCGCAGTGTGCTCGCTTACGTGCGGCAGTACGGCGACGAGGTTCTGCTCTGCGTCGCCAATCTGTCGCGTTCGGCACAAGCCTCCGAACTCGATCTGTCGCACTGGAAAGGTCGCTCGCCTATCGAAATGCTGGGACGAACGACTTTTCCCGATATCGGCGAACTCGCCTATCTGATCACGCTTGCGCCGTATGGATTCTACTGGTTTCAACTGACTGAAAAGCCGCCTTCGCCGAACGTCGCCACGGTGATAGTTCCGGACTACGAAACCCTCGTCGTTCCGCTAGGCTCGACCTGGATGTCGTTGGCGCGGACCCGCTCGATCTTCGAGCGCGACGTTCTGCCCTCACATCTCGCCCGCGCTCGCTGGTTTCCGGAGCGATCGGCCGGCGCCATCACCGCGCGCGTCCCAGCGGCGGTGCCGCTCATGAAAGATCAGGTTTCCCGGCCATGGCTGATGATCTTCGACGTTACCCATCGCGGCCAGTCGGGACGATACGCGATGCCGATCCGGATCCGATGGGACAGGCTCGACCGGCGTAAATTCGATCCTCAGAACATCGCCGCCGTGCGGCAGGGATCGCGCGAAGGAACTCTGATCGACACCGCTCACGAGAGCGATCTGATCACCGGTATCATCGACGGCCTGCGCCAGCGGGCAACCTTCGAAGAAGGCGGGCTGCAGCTTGCCTATTACCCGACGGAACGGCTCGCCTCGATTGCAGAAGAACCGATTTCCAACGTGCGCGCGGTGCAAACGGAACAGTCGAACAGCACCGCACTGGTGGACGACAAATTCGTCGTCAAGATCTATCGCAAGCTGGACAACGGCATCAATCCGGAAGTGGAAGTCGGCCGTTTCCTCACCGACGTCGTCGGATTCGCCAATACGCCCGCCCTGCTCGGCAGCGTGGAGCTGACAGGACCCGATATCCAGGCTGCCGTCGCCATCGTTCATGCCTTTGTCGGCAATCAAGGCGATGCATGGACTGTCAGCAGCGCCGCGCTGGATCGCTTTGTCGATGAGCAGCGGCTGGTCGGAGCGAGCGATTCGGCTTCGGCGCTCGAAGAGAAGGCGGCATACCAGCGCTACATGATACAAACCGGCAAGCGGGTCGCGGAAATGCACATCGCGCTTGCCAGCCGCAACGACATCGCGGATTTCCGGCCCGAGCCCGTGACCGCTTCGGATGTCGCGCATCTCATCGATCGTCTGATGGCGCGTGCCGAGAAAACGTTCGAGCGGCTCGCCCAGGCCAGGCTCCCCGAGTCGGATCAACGTCTTGCCGAGCAACTCCTGAACTTTCGTCGGTCGCTGCGTGATCGGCTCACGGAGCTGCTGCCGCCTTCGATTCAGATGTACAACATTCGACACCATGGCGATTTTCACCTCGGGCAGATTCTCGTTGTCCGCGATGATATTTTCGTCATCGACTTCGAAGGCGAGCCCCGCCGAAGTCTCCCCGAGCGGCGGATGAAGGCGCCGGCGGCTCGCGACGTCGCCGGGTTGATCAGATCCATCGACTATTCCGTTACTTCGGCGCAGGAGCGCGCCCTCAAGACCGCAACGGACGACGACGGCCGGCTCGCCGAGGCTTTGTCGACATGGCGCGACGAAGCGACGCAAACCTTCCTGACCGCCTACCGCGACGCGATGTCCGATCTCCGGCTATGGCCGCAGGATGACGATCACGCCGACAGAACGCTGCGGTTCTTCCTGCTCGAGAAGGCCTTCTATGAAATCGATTACGAACTCGCGCATCGTCCCGATTGGCTTCGGGTTGCCTTGGGCGGCGCACTCCGCGTGCTGCGCAAATAGGAAGCGAGATCACGCATGACCGAACTGTCTTCCGAAGCCCGCGCCATCGTCGAAGGGCGGCATTCCGATCCCTTCCACTATCTCGGCTGTCACCGCGAGAACGATCGCAAGGTGGTACGCGCCTATCTACCCGAAGCGTCCGAGGTGCGCGTCGTCAATGAGCGCGGTGAGGAAACGAAACTGACGCGCATTCATGACGCCGGGCTTTTCCTGGGCGACCTGCCGAACGGCGCCGAGCGTTACCGCCTTCGCGCGCGCTATGGCGCCGACACGGTCGAACTCGAAGACCCCTACCGATTTTTGCCGATCCTCAGCGATTTTGATCTCTATCTGCTCGGCGAAGGCACGCATCAGCGGCTCTATGACAAACTCGGCGCCCATCCGATGACAATGGACGGCGTCGACGGCACGGGATTCGTCGTGCTTGCACCCAACGCGCGGGCCGTCGCGGTGGTCGGAGATTTCAATTGCTGGGACCGACGCCGACATCCGATGCGCGTGCGAGCCAACGGATTCTGGGAGTTGTTTATTCCGGGCGCGCGGACAGGCGACCGCTACAAATTCGCGATCACCGACCAGAGCGGTGGCTTGCTGCCGTTGAAATCCGACCCGATGGCTTTTGCCGCAGAAGTGCGGCCGAATACCGCCTCAATCGTATTCGACGAGACCGCGCTGCCCCGCCCGACGCCGGCAGCCGCCGTGATCAATGCGCGCAACATGCCGATCTCCATCTACGAGGTTCATCTCGGATCGTGGCGACGCGGCGACGGCAACCGCTGGCTGTCGTATCGCGAACTCGCGGACACGCTGCCGCATTATGCCAGCGACCTTGGCTTCACGCATATCGAACTGATGCCGGTGAACGAGCATCCGTTCGACGGCTCCTGGGGCTACCAGCCCACCGGCCTTTATGCACCGACCAGCCGGTTCGGATCGCCGGAGGATTTCGCGCATCTGGTCGATGCCTGCCACCGCGCGGGACTTGGTGTCTTGCTGGATTGGGTGCCCGGCCACTTTCCCGACGATCCCCACGGGCTTGGCCATTTCGACGGCACGTCGCTTTATGAACATGCCAATCCGTTGCAGGGCCGCCACCTCGACTGGGACACCCTGATCTACAACTACGGCCGCACCGAAGTCGTCAATTTTCTGGTCGCCAACGCCTTTTTCTGGCTCGATCGCTACGGCGTGGACGGCCTTCGCGTCGATGCCGTGGCCTCCATGCTCTATCTCGATTACAGCCGTCCCGAGGGCGGCTGGATTCCCAACAAACATGGCGGCCGGGAAAATCTCGAAGCTATCGAATTTCTGCGCCGGTTCAATCGGGAGGTATTCGGACAATTCCCGCACGCCACAACGGTGGCGGAGGAATCGACGGCATGGCCGCAAGTCTCGCGCCCGACCGAATTCGGCGGCCTCGGTTTCGGCTACAAGTGGAACATGGGCTGGATGCACGACACGCTAAATTACATCGGCAAGGACCCGGTCTATCGCAAGCACCATCACGGTCAAATCCTCTTCGGACTGCATTATGCGTTCTCGGAAAACTTCATCCTGCCGCTGTCCCATGACGAGGTGGTGCATGGCAAACGTTCGATTTTGGGCCGCATGCCGGGCGATGACTGGCAGCGCTTTGCAAATCTCCGCTCCTACTATGGGTTCATGTTCGGGCATCCCGGCAAGAAGCTGATGTTCATGGGCGGCGAGTTCGGCCAGGAACGCGAATGGAACCACGACCACGCCCTCGACTGGCATCTTCTCGATCAGGCCCGGCACCGGGGAATACAGAACCTCGTTCGCGATCTCAACGCGCTCTATCGCAGTCTGCCGGCGCTGCACGAACTGGATTGCGATCCGGCCGGATTTGAATGGATTATCGCGAACGATGCCGACCACAGCGTCTTCGCATGGATGCGCAAGGGCGAAAGCGGACGATCGCGCTGTCTCGTTGTCGCAAATTTCACGCCGACGGTCCATCGCGAATACCGCGTACGCGTACCCTTCGCGGGCAAGTGGCGCGAAACGCTCAACACCGACTCCGCTCATTACGGCGGAAGCAACGTCGGCAACCACGGTATGGTCGAGACACTGGACGGGGTTGTCCCCGAACTCAGCCTGACGCTCCCGCCGCTCGCGGTGATCTTTCTGGTGCCGGAACCTGCATGATGAGAATCTCGGAAGGGACATATGTCCGCCTCGGTTCGAACTGGGATGGGCGCGGCACGAACTTTGCGCTTTTTTCGGCACATGCGGAAAAGGTCGAGCTTTGCCTGTTTGACAGCCAGGGACGGCGGGAGATCGAGCGCATAGCCCTGCCCGAGCACAATGAGGATGTCTGGCATGGTTACCTGAGCGACGTCGCGCCCGGCCAACTCTACGGCTATCGCGTGTACGGACCCTACGATCCTCAACACGGGCACCGCTTCAATCCCCATAAGCTGCTGCTCGATCCTTACGCGAAGAAGGTCAGCGGACGGCTGGTCTGGAGCGATGCCCACTTCGCCTATCGCACCGGCAGCCCGCGCGAGGATCTGTCCTTCGATCGGCGCGACAATGCGCGCGCCATGCCGAAAGCCACCGTCACCGACGAGACGTTCAACTGGGGCCGGCGCGAACCGCGGCCCAGCATTCCCTGGGAAGATACGATCATCTACGAGGCGCACGTCAAAGGGCTGACCAAGACGCGTCTGGACATATCTCCCGATTTGCGCGGCAGTTACCGCGCGCTCGCAGCGCCCGCCATGATCGATCACCTGCGGCGGCTCGGCGTCACCACGATCGAGTTGCTGCCGATTCACGGCTTCGTCGATGATCGGCAACTCGTCGAGCGCAAGCTGAGCAATTATTGGGGATACAATTCCATCTCGTTCCTCGCGCCAGAACAGCGCTACGCCAAGAACGACGCGCTCAACGAATTCCGCATGTCGGTTGCCCGCCTTCACGACGCAGGCTTCGAAGTCATGCTTGACGTGGTCTACAATCACACCGCCGAAGGCAATCACCTCGGGCCGACCCTGTCGTTCCGCGGCATCGACAATGCATCCTATTATTGGCTGATGCCGGATAATCCGCGTTATTACGACGACTTTACAGGCACGGGAAACTCGCTGAACCTGACTCACCCGCGCGTGCTGCAGATGGTGATGGACTCGCTGCGTTATTGGGTCGAGGTCTGCCACATCGACGGCTTTCGCTTCGATCTTGCCAGCACGCTGGCGCGCGGTCCCCACGGCTTCGACCGCAACAGTTCCTTCTTCAATGCGATCCGGCAGGATCCGTCCCTTGCCGCCGTCAAGCTTGTCGCCGAGCCATGGGACGTCGGCGCCGGCGGCTATCAGGTTGGAGGTTTCCCCTCGCAATGGTCGGAGTGGAACGACCGATACCGCAGCGCCTTGCGGCGATACTGGGCTGGCGAAGGAAATCTGATCGGCGATGTCGGCGGCCGCATGACCGGATCATCCGACCTCTTCAATCATGACGACCGCTCTCCGCGCGCGGGCATCAATCACGTCACCGTCCATGACGGATTCACGCTCGCCGACCTGTTTTCCTACAACGAGAAACACAACGAAGCCAACGGTGAAGACAATCGGGACGGCTCCAACGACAATCACAGCAACAATTGCGGCCACGAGGGACCGACGGACGACCCCGCGATCGTTGCGCTTCGCCGTCAGCTTCGCAAGAACCAGCTTGCATGCCTGCTGCTTGCCCAGGGGATTCCGCTTCTCCTCGCAGGCGACGAGATCGGCAACAGCCAGAATGGCAACAACAACGCCTATTGTCAGGACAACGAGATCGGATGGATCGACTGGAGCGGCCTTGGCCGTGAGGGCGACGACATGACCGATTTCGTCGGACGCCTGACCGCGATCCGCAAGCGGTTTGCGCAGATCAGGTCACGGCAATGGGTCGTCCGCAAGACGGCTGACGGCGCCTACGGCGTGCTGTGGTTGACGCCGGAAGGCAACGAGATGACGGACGCCGACTGGAATTTCCCGGAGGGTCGATTTCTTTCCTACGTGCTTGGACCAATGGAGCACAACCATGAAGCCCTTTACGTCGTGCTCAACGCTGCTTCTGAGGCGATCGAGTTCAGAGTTCCGGGCATGGAAGAGTACAAGACATGGTCGATCGTGCTCCATACCACCGACGATGATGCTGAAGGCAGCGAGCACGAATCCAATGCGACGATGCAGGCGCCGCCTCGCAGCGTCATCGCGTTCGCAGGCCGACCATGACAGCCGGCCGTTTCGGCCCCATTCTCCGACCGGACGGCGCGACGTTCCGGCTTTGGGCGCCGGCGGCTGCCGAAGTGGACGTCATAACCGACGCCGCGCATCCAATGACGAAAGACAGCGGCGGATGGTTCGTGGCCGATGTGGCCGCGGCCCGGCCCGGCACACGTTATCGTTTCCGGATTGACGGCAGTCTCGACGTGCCGGATCCGGCGTCGTCGTATCAACCCTACGACGTGTCCGGTCCAAGCGAGCTAGTCGAGCACGGTCGCTTCCAGTGGAAGGCGACCGACTGGCGTGGCCGGCTCTGGCACGAGTCGGTCATCCTCGAATGCCATGTCGGCACCTTCACGCCGGAGGGCACTTATCGCGCAATGATCGGCAAGCTCGATCATCTCGTTTCGACCGGAATCACCGCTCTCGAATTGATGCCGCTGGCCGACTTCGCCGGTACCCGAAATTGGGGTTACGACGGCGTACTGTGGTACGCACCCGATCACGTTTACGGTACGCCGGACGATCTCCGGGAATTGATCGATCAAGCCCATCTGCGCGGACTGATGGTCTTTCTCGATGTCGTCTATAACCACTTTGGCCCGGAGGGAAATTATCTCGGGCTTTATGCGCCGCAGTTTTTCTGCGCGGAAACGCCGTGGGGGTCTGCGATCGATTATCGGCTTGCCGAAGTGCGCGCCTTCGCGGTCGACAACGCGCTGCACTGGCTCGGCAACTATCGGTTCGACGGGCTACGCCTCGACGCCGTGCATGCCCTCGCCGAGATGGGCGAACCGACGATCCTGAACGATATCAGCCGCGCCATCGGCATTCTGGCGCGGCGGAGCGGCCGGCATATCCACCTTGTGCTGGAGAACGACGATAACCGCGCCGTACTGCTCGATCCATTGTCGGTTATCCCGGACGGAAAGTATCGCGCGCAATGGAACGACGACTACCATCA
>NZ_MKRN01000177.1:37390-44892 GCF_001896955.1 Nitrobacter sp. 62-13
CCGTTCTCGCGGCGAGCAGATCGGCGCGCTTCCGCCCGCCGCGTTCGTGAATTTCCTTCAGAACCACGACCAGATCGGTAACCGCGCGCTGGGCGACCGGCTCGAATGGACCGCGGACGCGAGGGCTATCGAGGCCGCGCTTGCGATCACCCTGCTCGCACCGATGCCGCCGTTGATGTTCATGGGCGAGGAATGGGGAGCGACCACACCGTTTCCTTTTTTCTGCGACTTCAAAGGCGACCTCGCCGAAGCGGTGCGATCCGGACGACGCAGGGAATTCGCCGAGGCTTACGAGATGTTCGGGGACAACGTGCCTGATCCCCTTGCGCAGTCAACGTTCGAGTCAGCGGTCCTGGCGTGGCCGAAAGACGGTCAATACCCGCCGCGATATGCGTTGATCAGGAAATTATTGCGCGTTCGCCACGACGAACTCATGCCGCATCTTGGCAACGCAGCGTTCGCCTCCGCCGAACTCCGCAAGAACGATCGCCTGCTGATGGCATATTGGCGCCTCGGCAATGGTTCACTCCTGCATCTCCGCGCCAACATCTCCGATCACAACGTCACCAACGATGCGTCGCCGATACGAGGCCGCATGATCTGGGGTGAAGAGCCGCCCGCGCGTTTGCCGGCCTGGTCCGTTTTCTGGTCGATCGGAGCGATCTGATGGACGGCGCCGTTCCACGTGCGACCTATCGCCTGCAATTTACGTCGCATTTTACTTTCGACGACGCCGCGGCGATCGTTCCGTATCTCAAGAAGCTTGGTATCACGCACCTCTATGCGTCTCCGTTTATGAAAGCGCGGCGCGGCAGCACTCATGGCTACGACATCGTCGATCACAACGTCATCAGCCCCGAACTCGGCGGCGAAGACGGCTTCAACCGACTGAGCGCCGTTTTGGCAGCTCACGGGATGGGGCTGATTCTCGATTTCGTTCCAAACCATATGGGGGTGCACTATGCCGATAACGCCTGGTGGCTGGACGTGCTCGAATGGGGACCGAAGTCGGCGTTCGCCGAGTTCTTCGATATCGATTGGGACGTTCTTCCATTTCGCACCAAGCCGGGACTGTTGCTTCCGATCTTGGGGGCAGCCTATGGCGTTTCGCTCACGCAAGGCGAGATCGAGTTGAAATACGATCCGCGGGACGGAAGTTTTTCGGCGTGGTATTTCGAACACCGGCTGCCGATCGCGCCGGAACGTTACAGTGACATTCTCAAGGCAATCGCCGGCGAGCTTCCGCAGGGTTCAGCCCGAAGCGATTTGCTCGCCATCTCCGAGCGCTACGGCGGTCGGGATAATCCCGGACGTGGGCGCGCATCAGCGCTCAAGCGCGACATCGCCGCTATTGCTGGAGGTGCGGCAGCTATCGATCAGGGCCTCGAGGTCTACCGGGCCGGCCCCGACAATCCGGCGCAGACCAAAGCCCTTCACCACCTGTTGGAACGACAGCACTACAGGCTCGCTCACTGGAAGCTTGCAACAAGCGAAATCAATTACCGGCGATTCTTCGACGTGAACTCGCTGGCCGGACTTCGCGTCGAGGATCACGATACGTTCGACCGCATTCATGGTCTCGTCCGCCGATTGATTGCCGAGAAAAAGATACAGGGGCTACGGCTCGATCATATCGACGGGTTGTACGATCCTGCGCAGTATTGCAGGCGTCTGGGGCGACTGATCCGCGACGCGCAAGGTCCAGATCGGCGTCCGTTCTATCTGTTGATCGAAAAGATTCTCGGAGATCACGAAGCGCCGCCGCAATTCGCCGGTATCGATGGTACCACGGGTTACGAGTGTCTGAACGCCATTTCCCGGGTTCTCGCCGACGAGAAGGGCCTGGAGACCCTCGACGAAGTCTGGCGTCAGGCCAGCGATATCGCGCCCGCCTTCGATCCCGTATTGCGCGCCTCAAAACGACGCGTGATCGAGACGTTGCTCGCAAGCGAATTCACCGTGCTCACGCGTTTGCTGACCCGCATCGCCGCGGGCCACTATTCCACACGCGACTATTCCGCCGATAGTCTTCGCCAGGCCTTCGAGTTGTTTGTCCTGCATTTTCCGGTTTACCGCACCTATGTCACGCAGGCCGGGCCAAGCGAAAGCGAGCGGAAACTCATCTCTGAAACGATCGCCAAAGCGCGGCAGGAGTGGTTCGCCGCCGATGACGGGATTTTTGATTTCCTGCAGGATGCGTTGACGCTCGATCTGCTTGCTCCCGGGAGACCGCCGCACAGCCGCCAGCGGGTTCGCCGGTTTGCTCTCAAAGTCCAGCAGTTCACCGGGCCGACGATGGCCAAGTCGCTCGAAGACACCGCCTTTTATCGTTATCACCGCCTTCTTGCCTTCAACGAGGTCGGCGGAGATCCCGCCGCGCCGGCTCTCGATATCGCCGGCTTTCATCGAAAGATGCTCGATCGCGCCGGACGCCGGACCCACGGACTAATCGCCACGGCTACCCATGACACCAAGCGCGGCGAGGATGCCCGCACGCGGATCCTCGCACTGACCGAGTTGTCGAGCGAATGGGCGAGCATGGTCGGGCGATGGAAGACCTTCAATGCGGGTTTGGTATCCACCAACAACGGCGTCCGCAGCCCGTCCGTCGCCGACGAATACATGCTGTATCAGGCGCTGATCGGCGCCCTGCCCTTCGATGATATCGATCACACATTTGTTGCGCGAATGCAGGCCTATGCCGAGAAGGCCTGCCGCGAGGCCAAGCTGCAGACGAGCTGGCTCAATCCCGACGCAACCTACGAAACCGGCGTCAGGCAATTTCTGGCCGGCATTCTGGACGAACACCGATCGTCCGAGTTTCTTCGATCCCTGAAGACTTTCGCACGCCGCACGTCGCTGATCGGCGCGTTGAACTCGCTGAGCCAGATCACCCTGAAGGCGACGATTCCCGGCGTTCCGGATTTCTACCAAGGCACCGAACTGTGGGATTTATCGCTGGTTGATCCGGATAACCGTCGGCCGGTGGATTTCACGGCGCGCAAGGCCATTCTCGATTCCGAAGCCGCTGACATGTCAGCTCTCACCGAGAGCTGGACCGATGGTCGCCTCAAGCTCGCATGGACACATCATTTGCTAGACATGCGCACGCGTTATGCAAACGTCTTTGCTGATGGAGATTTCAGACCATTGATCGCCGAAGGCGCGCATCGCCACCACGTCATCGCGTTTGGCCGCACTCACCACAGCGAGGCCATCGTTGTCGTCGCCCTGCGACATTTTGCACTTTTCACGGATGCCGGCATGATGTGGCCGACGTTTGACAGCCTCAATGCGTGTGTGGATCTCGACAATTTGTCTCTTATCCATCCGGCGGTCATGGACCAGAAACTCGATCTCAAGCGATTGTTTGATCGGCTTCCGATCGCCGTTCTGGCGGGGCGAGTGCCGACACGATCCGAAATCGGTCGCGCGGCGCGGCTGAAACAAAAGTTCCAAAAGCGAAATAACCGCGATACGGTTCGGCTCAAGAACCACAAGACCGCCGATTGATTGCGTATGGAACCGAGCATTAAACTTTCCGAAATCTGGCAACTCGCGGTCGACCGTGCGCCTTATCGGCAGAAACAGAATCTGGATTACAGGATGGTCTTCAAACTCTTTCCCAAGCAGGATCGTAACCTTGACGATGACCCGTCGATGCCGGCCAAGTCCGAAGACGATGGCATCGTCGCGGAGATCAAGAGCGCGATCCTGTCCAAGATCATTCTGGTGGCCGGGAAGGATGTGAAACACGCCAACATCTACGACTGGTATATCGCGGCAGCACTGACATTGCGCGACCGCATCGTCTATCAATGGCTTCAATCCGATCGGTCCGCTCAGAGCAACGGTGACAAGCGCGTCTATTATCTGTCGCTCGAGTTCCTGATCGGGCGGCTGCTGACCGATGCCCTGACCAACATGTCACTGGTCGAGCCATTCCGCACCGCGATCGAGGATCTTGGCATCGATTTCGACGAGTTGCGCGACGTGGAACCCGACGCCGCGCTCGGTAACGGAGGTCTGGGCCGGCTCGCCGCATGTTTCATGGAAAGCATGGCAACCCTGGCGATCCCCGCGCAAGGTTACGGCATTCGTTATGAGCATGGACTGTTTCGCCAGATCGTTTCAAACGGATGGCAGGAAGAATTTCCAGAACAGTGGCTTCTCTCCGGAAACCCCTGGGAATTCGAACGCAGCGACGTGATCTTCGACATCCAGTATGGCGGACGTCTCGACCGCATCGAACAGCCCGGCAAGCCGACCCATACGCTCTGGATACCGGATGAGACCATTCAGGCGGTTGCCTATGATACGCCGATCGTCGGCTGGCGCGGCCGTCACGTCAATGCATTGAGGCTGTGGTCCGCGCGCGCGGTCGATCCGATGCGTCTCGACACATTCAACAGCGGCGATCACCTTGGCGCGATGTCTGAGATGGCGCGGGCGGAAGCGATCTCGAAATTCCTTTATCCAAGCGATGAAACGCCGGCGGGACGCGAATTGCGCCTGCGTCAGGAATACTTTTTCGTTTCCGCCTCGCTGCAGGATATCCTCGACCGCCATCTGCACACCGACGGAGACCTCCGGTCGCTGCCGTCCCATGCGGCGATTCAGCTCAACGATACCCATCCCAGTCTCGCCGTTCCCGAGCTGATGCGGCTCCTGGTAGATAAATATCAAATCGATTGGGACGAAGCCTGGGACATCACCACTAGGACGATCTCCTACACCAACCATACCCTGTTGCCGGAAGCGCTCGAGACCTGGCCGGTCGAACTGTTCGGACGGATGCTGCCGCGCCATCTCGACATCATTTACCGGATCAACGTGGACCATCTTGCGGCGGCGGAAAGGCATTCGGGAGCCGATAGCCGATTTAGCGCATCGGTATCGCTGATCGACGAAACCGGAGGGCGGCGCGTTCGCATGGGCCATCTCGCCTTCATCGGCTCTCATCGCATCAACGGCGTTTCCGCCATGCATAGCGAACTCATGCGTGAAACCGTGTTCGCCGATCTGAACAGCATGTACCCCGGCCGCATCACCAACAAGACCAACGGCATCACCTTCCGCCGCTGGCTGCATCAATGCAATCCGAAACTTGCCTCACTGCTGCAGGATGCGTGCGGCGCTGCGGTTCTCGACGAACCCGAGCGGTTGCGAATGCTGGAGCGATTGTCGGATGACCGCGCGTTCCAGCAACGCTTCCAGGCCGTCAAGCGGGACAACAAGGCTGCGCTCGCCCAGGTCATCGCCAGCCGCCTTGGCATCATCGTCGATCCGTCGGCACTGTTCGATGTCCAGATCAAGCGCATTCACGAATACAAGCGTCAACTTCTTAACGCGATCGAGGCGGTGGCGCTCTATCAGGCCATCCTTGCCAATCCGGACGGGAACTGGACGCCACGCATCAAGATTTTCGCCGGAAAGGCGGCTGCGAGCTATCGGCAGGCCAAGCTGATCATCAAGTTCATCAACGACATCGGCGAGATGATCAACAACGATCCTGCGATCAGGGGCCTTCTCAAGATTGTCTTCCTGCCGAACTATAACGTCAGCGCCGCCGAGATCATCGTCCCGGCGAGCGACCTGTCCGAACAGATTTCCACTGCCGGCATGGAGGCCTCCGGAACCGGCAACATGAAGTTCGCACTGAACGGCGCGATCACAGTCGGAACGCTTGACGGCGCCAACATCGAAATTCTCGAGCATGTCGGCGAGGACAATATTTTCATCTTCGGAATGAATGCAGATGAGGTTGTCCGGCGTCGCGCCACGGGTCTGGAGGCCACCGATGTCATCGGGTCATCGCCGATGCTGGCCGGTGTGATCGAAGCCATCGAGCGCGGCGTGTTTTCGCCGGATGACGTTTCGCGTTTTGCGCCGATCGCCCATGCGTTGCGTTTTCTCGATCACTACATGGTGTCAGCGGATTTCGAGGATTATTACCGTACCCAACGCGCCGTCGACACGAAATGGCATAGTCCGGAGTGGACCCGCTCGAGCATCCTCAATGTCGCGCGCATGGCATGGTTCTCGTCCGACCGCACCATCCGGGAATATGCCGAGGACATCTGGAATATTCCCTGACATGATGGCGACCTTGCCGGCGAGGACACCACCGTGCCAACTCTGAAAAAGGAGGCGCCGGCGGAGTGAGAGCCGCCGGCGCGGTCGACAAGCGATCTCTGCGGAAGATCCTCCTTGTCGACGAGGTGGCAGGGCGGCCGTTTCCGACCGCTGCGTGGGTCAAGCCACCTTGAACTGTTTGGCGATCTCCACCTTCCAGACCGACGGACCCTGCTTCAGATAGGTCCAGGAGAATTCGTCGGGATGACTGGCTTGGATCTGAGAGTAGAGCGGCATCGGATCGTGGTCGTTGACTAGAACGAATGACTCGCCTGCCCTCAGGTCGCCAACAATCTGAAAGGCTTTGGTGTGACGCTGCGCCGGACTCAGGTTGCGGAAGTCGATCTCGGCGACATCAATTTCCTCAGTTGTCTGACACATGACCGCTCCTGTCGCCTCAATGGGCCGCCGGAAAGAGCTTCGCCTTCAACCGATCCTCAAATCCAGAAGTAAAGAATCACTCTGCATGCATGAATACTCGCGCGATTAAGATGGATAGTCAATACATCTTTTTGAAACAGCAGCTACAGCGCCAAACGGTCGCAGCAAGGCGCACGCTGAACGTGAACGCGGAAAGGTTGGGAGTTCGGATCGGGTCAGTTCGCCTGCTGGACGGCGCGCTGGGCCATGACCTTGACCAGATTGGCGCGATAGGCCGCCGATCCGTGAATGTCGGCGATCATGCCGGCGTCCGGAATCCTGATCGCGTCCAGCGCCGAAGGAGACCAATCCGCCTTGAGCGCCGCCTCGATGGCGCTGACGCGCATCACGCCGTTCTGCGACGCGCCCGTTGCTGCCACGCGTACGTCGCCGGCTTTGGTCCTGGCGACGAATACGCCCGTCAGCGCGAAGCGCGAAGCCGGATGGCGCATCTTGGCATAGCCGGCTCTTTCCGGAATCGGGAAGGCGATTTCGGTGATGATCTCGCCGTCTTCCAGCGCCGTCGTGAACAGTCCTTTGAAGAAATCATCGGCTGCGATCGACCGTTTGTTGGTCTTTACGGTTGCGCCGAGCGCCAGAACGGCGGCCGGATAGTCGGCGGCCGGATCGTTGTTGGCGATCGATCCGCCGATGGTGCCGCGGTAACGGACTGCCGGATCGCCGAGCAATGACGTCAGATGCACCAGCGCCGGAATCGCTTTCTTCACATCGGCGTTGGTCATGATGTCATAATAGGTCGTCGCCGCCCTGATGGTGAGCGTGCCGCCGGACGCCTCGATGCCGACCAGTTCTCTGATCCCGGCAAGATCGATCACGTCGGAGGGAGCCGCCAACCGCTGCTTCATCACCGGCAGCAACGTGTGACCGCCGGCGAGATATTTCGGATCGGAAGCCTTGGCGAACAGCGAGACGGCTTCGTCGATGCT
>NZ_MKRN01000178.1 GCF_001896955.1 Nitrobacter sp. 62-13
TGACGCGGCATTCCGGAATGGCCGGAAAGGTTTCCAGCAGTCCGCTATGCGGTTCTGCCTTGGTGCGATTGAGGACTCGTCCGCGAGGTGGTTACCGACTGGTTCGGCCGGTGCGTCCGTCGCATCACGCCCTGAACCAGCCGTCCTATGAAGCGCGCCCACCGTCGCGCGCGCCAGGTCAGGCCATCGTCGATCGACAGGGAGCGCAGATGCCAGGCTTTCGCGGCCGACCATGCGTCGCATTCCGTCTTCACCGGATCGTCGTAGAACATCTCGATCTTGGTACGACCCATGCCTTCGGTCGAAAGCCAGTTCGGGATATGGACGTTGCACAGCCGTTCGACGTCGGTGAACACCTTGTCGGTGCCGGTGCCCGCGGCCGGACACGATGTCGCGAACGCGTCGCCGACGAGAACGACACCGGCTTGCCGATGATTTTCCGTGACGTACAAATCCGCCGGTCGAATCTTGATCGGCCCGATTACCTTGAAGTCGCCGGCCATGCGGTCGAAGCCGGGCATCACCGCGCGCATCGTCGCTTCCGGGTTTTCACGAAACTCGCGAAACCAGATGTCGTCCATGGGGCGATAGACCATCATGTTTGCCCGCATCGTGCTGCCGATCGGAAACAGCGTCAGGTAGGCCATGCGGTCGGCCGTTCGCTTCGGCCAGTAGGTCAGGGCCGGGAAGGGAAGCGCCGGGCGGCCGACCGGCGCGACGTCGAATCCCAGTGTTACGGAATGACACTCGCTGATGACGCGTCGCTGGAGGCCGAGCATGTGGCGCAGGCTGACGCTGAGACCATTCGCGAGCACGATCAGCCGCGCGGAGATTTCCTCGCCGTCCGCCAGCACCACGCGCTGGCGGTCATCAGTGGTAGAAACCTCGACGACCTTGGTGTGAAGGATCTCCACTCCGGGCGGGATTTGCGCGCGCGCGGTATTGACCAGCGTGTCATACATCACGCCGTGCTGATCGCTTGGCCTCTTCACCACCACGACACCGAACCGCGCTTCCCAGACCTCGCCGTCGATGGTGGTCGGTCGCAGTATCTCCTCAGCCAGGCCTGTTCTGCGCAGCCGCGGCAGTTGCGTGCCGCCGATCTTTTCGCAGCGCAGGTCGGGCGGATATGTGGTGTGCGGATCGATCATGATCGCGGCAATGCCGGCGCGGCCGAGCATCGCAGCCGTGGTCGATCCGGCCAGGCCGCCGCCAACGATCACAATGTCGGTATAGCGCATACACAGGGCCCTTGTTCCGCGGTGCTATCCTTGCGCCTCAAAAGGCAAAGAAACCTTGAAGGACATCATGCGATCGAGGGGGGATCGGGCCGCCGCGGCTTAACTGAAAAGCAATGCCGGACCAACATTATGCCGCCCAAAGCGCGGATCGCCCTCTGATGATTTCGGTAAACATTTGTTCACCAACCCCGGACCTCGCGGTGCCGTGGGACGACCTCGTCCGGCGAGCCTCTCCCAACGTGTTCATGAATCCGGTCGCACTGACTGTCGCGAACGAGACCGGCTTTGCGCACATCCGGGTTCTGCTTGCGTGGGATGACGGCGCCGAGCCAAGGAAACTGGTCGGCATGTGGGCCTTTCAGGTTCGCAGGATTTCGCGGCTATGGCCAACTCTGCTCGAGGCATTGCCCTATAACTACGCCTTTCTTTCGAACCCGGTCGTGGACCCCGCCTTCGTTCGCGACGTCATACCGGCTTTCCTGTCGGCGATCCGGGCCAGCTCCTTGCTGCCTAACGTGATCAATCTGAAGTCGCTCGACGCCGAAGCGACGAGCTTCGATATGCTTGTGAATGCACTGACGGAGCAGGGCAGGACGCAGCTTAGATTGTCCGAGAGCACGCGGCCTTTCGCGACGCCAGAGCTTGGCGTGAAACGGTCCGGCTCGACCCGGAAGAAACTGCGACAGGACTGGAACCGGCTCTCCGCCACCGGCCTGGTCGATATCGTCAATAACAAAGCAGCGGACACGGGGGAGGCGTTCGAGACGTTCCTGAAGCTGGAAGCCTCCGGCTGGAAGGGCGCGCGTGGCACGGCCCTGCTGTGCGATGCCGCGGACGCGACCTTCGCCCGGCAAATGGTCGCTGCACTCGCCGAACGAGGCAGCGCCTCGGTGGCGCTGTTGCGCGTCGATGGGCGCCCCATCGCGGCGCAGGTGCTGATGTATTGCGGTGCCACGGCCTACACCTGGAAAACCGCATTCAGTCCGGACTACGCGAAATACTCTCCGGGCGCGCTGCTGATCGATAAAATCACGGACGACCTGTTTTCCTCGGGTGGAATCTCGGCGATCGATTCCTGTTCGTATGAAGGAAGTTTCATGGCTCAGCTCTGGGCCGGACGCCGGAAAATGGTCGATTTGCTCGTCGATGTCGGGTCGGGTAAATCGTTGGCATTTTCGCTGGAGGTGGCACGCCAGCGAGGCATCGGGCGTCTTCGCCGGCTTCGCGACCAGATCCGGGCCTGGTCTGTGCCGGCCGCACCTGGAAACAAGAAGGTGAGCTTTGCCGCGCATCGCTAGAAGCATGATCCCGACCCGACCGCCACGCCAGTGCAAACTTGGAAGCGGTTTTCGGATAAGATCGTGCTCGATCAAAAAGACCGGAGTCCGATTCAACGCAATCGAAACTCCGGCAGTCCGATTCTCACATTTGCATCCGTTCGGCAGTTCGTTCTTGTGCGGCGGAACTGAGTTGACTTGCGAATGATCGATATATCTTATTATATATATCGGAAGGGCGGCCTTTTCGCCATGCCGTCGCGCTTTGCTCCGTTTTGGCATTCAGAGCAGGTGCAACGCATTCCTGAGCGCGTGTCTAGGCATGATCCCGACCCGAAAGGCCGCGCCGGCGCAAAGTGTAAACCGTGCGATACGATCGTGCTCGATCAGAAGAATCGATCAGAGTCTGAGTTCAACGCAGCCCGGATTTTGGAAGTGTTCGAATTTGTCGGCAAAGCAGGCGATGCAAGATCGGATTGGTTGAACCAGCGGCGTAAACGGGGCTCGGCTCGTCGGAGTGCGAGCCCGCTTAGCTTGCCTTTGGTCTCGCAAAGACCGAAACTGCCGGCGCCGGCTCAACTCTCCTGAAAGAACCGGTGGCTAGGGACAATGGCACAGAGACCGAAAAACGCCTTGTTGGCAAGCATACCGGACTCCGAATGGATCGAAATTCAGAAGCTGTGCGCACCCGTCAAGCTGCCGTTGGGCCGCGTGCTGTACGAACCGCGCGGCGCGTTCGATTACGTCTACTTCCCCGAGACGGCGATCATCTCCAACATCGCTCCGCTTAAGACCGACAAGACGGCTGAAACATCGACGACCGGGCGCGAGGGAGTGATCAACGTCGGAGCCATCATGGGCGACGACCAATCGATGCATCGCGCCGTCGTCCAGGTGTCCGGCGACGGCATTCGTATTTCCTTTCGCGACTTTCAGGATCTGCAATCGCGCCTGCCTGTCTTTCGACGCAAGCTCAATGCGTACTCGCGAGCATTTCTCGCGCAGGTGATGCAGTCTGTCGCATGCAACGCCAGCCACACGCTGCTTCAGCGATGCGCACGATGGCTGCTGAAGTCTCACGATCGTGTCGACGGCGATGAGCTTCGGCTCACCCAGCAATTCCTTGCCGAGATGCTGGTTGTCAGTCGCGTGGCGGTCAACGCCGAGCTCAAGAAATTCCAGCAATTGAAAGTTCTCACCTACAGCCGCGGCACCATCACGATACTGGACCGGGGGCTTCTGGAGCGCACATCCTGCGAGTGCTATCGCGCCGTCCGGCGCGAATACGACCGGCTGCTGCCGGGCTCCTTCACCAAATAAAAAAAGCCAGCTATGTAAACTAGTTGGCTATACGGTCGCTGCTTCCATCGGTACACCGAATAAATCCAACAATGGAGCGCACCGATGCCGAGACACGTCTCATTTTACGATGAATCTCTTGGAAAGCAGATCGACGGTTCGTACACCTCTGACGGCAAGGTGATTCATGCCGGTTCGGGAACGCTGGGCGCCAAGAGCGCTCCGCTCGGCTATCTTGGCAATGCCAACACGTTTCCGGTCGATCAGGAAGGCCAGGACCTGCTGGCTCAGAAGCTGCTGAGCGAGCTGGCCCATCGTGAAGCGAAGAACGGCCACGCTCACGGCCACTAGACTTTAAAATACGTCACCGTTTGCTGCGGAGGCCATTGATCGGTCTCCGCTGTGTGGGCGAGTGAAGTTACCGAAACTGACTACTCCTCCTTGGTTTTGTGCGTTACAGCCGACGCTTTTCGAAAGCTGCACCTTTCGAATGGCGTCGACCGCTTCAAGCGGCAGGTAGCACTCGCTTGAAGATGATACGCCTGTAACCGACTTTACCTGACCCACGGCACTGTTCGTCGTCACCCTTGAGGTGATCGACGGGCAGTGCTTTGGTGCGTGTGGATGTCTCCGCAGCGATCTCGCGGCATCCCGTTGCGACTCAGCGGCATCTCGCTGCGACGAGAGTCCGATCACATTTGGCGCGCGGCGTCGGTCCTGCGAACGCAGGGACCCATGATCCCTGGCGCGGGCAATTCACCACGGTGTTCGACCATGGCGTTTTCGAGCGAAGCACTGCTTTCGCAGGGAGGACCGGCGTCTGACCACGATCGGGGATGGCGAGTCGCGGCTTCGCCCGGCTCCTGGGCCACGGCTGGCCGCTTCAGACATTGAAGTTGCCGCCGCCTCCTGTCGAAACTCAGGCTATCCGGATGCTTCAGGCAGGAAGGTCCGATCTGCAGGCATCGTAATGTCCTGAGACAGCCCAAACCGGCCGCCGCCTCGCGCCGGGTCGCAATTCGATCCGTGGACGCGTCTGCCGACCGGGACAGACGATCAAGTCCGTCAGCGTCCGGCATACGCCGGAGACGCACGATCAGGGAGGTTCAGATGCAGAAGAAATCCGTGGCTCTCACGGGCAATCCGGCGAGAATCATTCGGGTCGTTTCTCGGGAACGAAAGCCGGATTCGCCGGCGCGACGGTTCAAAACTGGGTCCCAGTTCTTGGGGTCCTCCGAATTCCCCGCCGGTCTCGGCAGAACGAAGGTGGCCGGGGGAGGGTGTTGGCCAATGTCGCGGAAAGACCATTGTTTCGAAGGACATCCGTCCGGCCGGTGAAGCGTTCTGTCGCCGGTTTCACGCAGGGGAAAATCGCGCCGAATGGTCGGTGGTCAACGGGTAGAAGTGCTTCTGCTACGGCGGTTTAGCCTTGACTTGGCGACTCGCGGTGGATAAAACCCGCGCACTTAACGGCAGGCGGTGAGTTACGCCAACGTCGGAACGGACCACCCTTTCTATCTGATTTGATTGATAGAGACGGGCACCAACCTCGACGAATGCTGCTCAGACGCTGCCGATGATAGCTAGGCAATGCCAGGACGACAGTCGTTCTCTTGAGCGAGTTCTCTCGAGATTGATTTCGGATGCATGACCTCGGTGGAAGCCGGCCGGTTCCTTCCGGTTGGTGTTGATCGCGGTCCTCTGTGGCGTCGAAGCGCTTTCCGTTCAGCGATGGACGGTTGGCGCGATTTCGTTTTGCGTGAATCGTTTCACGTGTTGCGAGCGGTGGGCGGCAGCCCCGGACGAATCTGCGGAACCGATCGGGGTTTCGCGTAAAATTTAAGGGTGAAGGCGAACGATGCCGACGATCAACCAGCTGATCGCAAGTCCGCGCGTCATACAGAAGTCGCGCAAGAAGGTTCCTGCGTTGCAACAGTCGCCGCAAAAGCGTGGCGTGTGCACGCGTGTCTATACGACCACTCCGAAGAAGCCGAACTCGGCGCTTCGCAAGGTCGCCAAGGTGCGCCTGACCAATGGCTTCGAGGTCATCGGTTATATCCCGGGTGAGGGGCATAACCTTCAGGAGCATTCCGTGGTCATGATCCGCGGCGGCCGCGTCAAGGACTTGCCCGGCGTGCGCTACCACATCCTCCGCGGCGTCCTCGACACCCAGGGCGTCAAGAACCGCAAGCAGCGTC
>NZ_MKRN01000179.1:0-3352 GCF_001896955.1 Nitrobacter sp. 62-13
GCCGCCTGCAGATGGGCGGGTCGGATCAATGGGGCAACATCGTCAACGGCGTCGATCTCGGCCGCCGGATGGGAACGCCTCAACTGTTCGCCCTGACGACGCCGCTGTTGACGACGGCATCCGGCGCGAAGATGGGCAAGACCGCGCAAGGCGCGGTCTGGCTTAACGCCGACGCCTTCAGCCCTTACGACTTCTGGCAATACTGGCGCAACGTCGAGGACGCCGACGTCGTCAAATTCCTGAAGCTGTTCACGATCCTGCCGATGGGCGAGATCGCGAAACTGGCTGCGTTGCAGGGCGCGGAGATCAACGAGGCCAAGAAGGTGCTGGCGACGGAAGCGACCGCGCTGCTTCATGGCCGGGATGAGGCCGAGAAAGCCGCCGACACCGCACGCACCACTTTCGAGCAAGGCGCCATCGCGGAAAGTCTTCCCACGCTGGACATTCCGCAAAGCGAGCTTGCAAGCGGCGCCGGCGTGCTCGCGCTGTTCGTGAAGGCGGGTCTCGTCGCTTCGAACGGCGAGGCACGCCGTCAGATCAAGGGCGGCGGCCTTCGTGTCAACGATGTCGCCGTCACCGACGAAAAGATGATGCTGACGCCGGACAACCTGACACCCGAGGGCGTGATCAAGCTGTCGATGGGCAAGAAGCGCCACGTCTTGCTGCGGCCGGCATAAAGCATCCGTGACAGCGCCTGATTGACGAACTGCCACTTGGCGGACGATCAGTTGCCGCTCTGCGACGGATACTCGACCTGATTGGCCGGATTGCCGGTCTGGAATTCAAAGATTTTGCGCAGCACGCCGGGGGCCATGGCCGAAATCGGATTGACCCGCAATTGCGGCTGACCCGGCGTTCCCACCACCTCGTAGGTTACGCCGATCAGCCCCTCGTTGCTGCCGCCACCGAGAAACAATCCGACGATCGGAAGTTGTCCGAAGATGTTGTTGAGCCCGTACATCGGCACGAACGTGCCTCTCATGCGAACCTGATTGCCGGGAAAATCGATGTTGCCTTCGATGGTTCCGCCGATGATCGGACCCTTGACGACGCCATCGCGCACGGAAAGCAGTCCGTTCTGACGGGTGAATTCCGCGCGCAGGCGTGAAAACGAGATGCCGTTCCGTGCGGTCTGCGGACCGCTGGCGGCCGCGCGATCCAGAGCCGTCTCGCCCTTGACGGTGAAATCACGAACGTTGATCAGACCCTGCTTGGCGCGCGGCTCGGCGGTCGGTGGGTCCATGGCAAGCGAAAGCTGCCCGCCGAACATCTTTCCGTATGTATCGGTAAAGCGAAAGAACGAGCCCGCGTCGTCGGTTTCGATCAGAATGACGTCCTGCCCCTGCGGACGTCCGCGCAGCTCGCCGGTCAGCGAGGTATCGCGCCCGATCTTGCCGCTCATGCTCAGGCTGCGGATCGAGCCGTTGCGCCGGGCCATCTTCACGTCCGCACTGCGCACGGCTTCACCATAAAACCCGGCCACGGCTCCGATCTTCAGGTCGAGATCGACATCGATGCTTTTGGCCTTGCCCTTGGTATCGGCCTGCTTGCCGGACATGGCCGATTTGATGAAGCCGCGGCCATCGAATACGTCGCCGCGCATGACGACCTTCAACACGCCGTCCGCGTTGCGCTCGGCCTTCAGAGAAGCCTTGTCGCCCTCTGACGGCGCGTAAACCGGAAAATTCGCATTCAAGAGATCGCCGTTCTGATCAATCTCCAGCGAACCCTTAATCGTGACGCCGCCGCCGTCGATAACGATATCCTCCAGGCGCGTCGATTGCGGCTTCTGCACTATATTGAATGTCGCATGGCCTGATTTTCCCGGCAGCTTGACCCAACCCGGCAGAAAGTTGTCGAGCTTCAAGGACGTCAGATCGGCATCGATGCCGATCTTGCTGTCCTTGTCGGTGCCGATTTTTCCGACGAGCTTGACGGGAATAGCACCGGTCGCCCCGGCGCCGAGATCGATCCCGAATTTTGCGCGGCTCGCGTCATCGAGGGTGGCCTGCAACTTGATGTCGGCGTCGCCGTCAGTGGGCTTGCGATAATCCAGCGAAGCTGGCTGCCCGTTGATCTTGACGTCGCCCTTGACCTGATACCCCTGGTTATTGGCGACCACCTTCAGCGCGTTCGCTTCAAGTTTCTGATTCATGACCAAGTGGTCGGCGGCAAACCCTGCGAGATCGGCGGTGATGGAATAGGTCGTATCTTCCTTGGTAATCTGACGCCTGATCGGCAGGCCGAGCGCGATCTGCGCAGCGACTGTTCCCTTGCTGGAATTTGGATCGATCAGATTGCCGGTGAATTCGCTGAGGCGATCCGAGGCGAGAATTTCGGCGACTGCCGGTACCGCACCATCGATCCTGAACTTCACTTTGGCCGGCGCCGGTTTGGGCGCCATATCCGGCACCTCGAAAACGACGTCGGAAATGTTGAGCTTGCGGCCGGCCGGAGTGTCGGCGGCGGCTTGCCCGATCGTCACCGTCGCGGTTCTGCCGGTCACTCGCGCTTTCAGATCGGCGTCGCGGATCGAGGGCATTTCATCGACCGGATGCAGCGTCACATTGCTGGCGACGATGTCGACCGAAAGACCATCGTCCGGGATTGGCGGTCCGCGTCGCGACAGATTACGCAGCGGTGAATTGACGCCGATTTCGATGCGCTGAAGAGAGCCCCGTCCAATTCGCTCGATGACCCATTCGCGCACTTCCGGCACAATCAGGACCGGCCACATGCTCTTCAGCGCAGCCGCGGACATCGGCGTTCCGGCAAAGCCCAGTTTCAGCCGTGGCTCCTCCGAATAGTCGATGCTGCCGGTGCCGGCGACGCCGACCTCGCCGTTGCTGATGTCGGCTTGAGTGAGCCTCAACTGCCTGTGTTCAGTATCGAACCGCAGTCCCACCGCGATGCGATTGAAGATCAGGGGTTTTTCGCCATCGAAGCCGGCGAGAACGATGGTGCCGCCGCTCAGGCTCATCTGCCAGTCCGGGACGGTGCCATTCGGCGGCTCGAGACGGGCCAGCAACGTGATTCGATTCTCGCCGGACACGATTTTGAACGGTGCAACAAGGACACGCCGTCCTGAATCCCACTCCATGTTCATTTCGATCTGATCGATCGCCATGGGATAGTCCGGCGTGTCAGTATCGATGAGCGTGCCCTTGCCTGCGAAGAGGCTGCCCCGAAGATAGGTCGGCAGGCCGTCGCGGCCGATCTCGCCCTTCAATTCGCCACTGAGCGGCATGTCGGCGCTATAGGTGAGATCCTTGATGCGGAGCGCCAGCAGGATGTTCTTCGCCGGAACCTCGGTGGCGCGGAGATCAACAGGACGCACGCCATCGGCGGGCGG
>NZ_MKRN01000179.1:3380-41232 GCF_001896955.1 Nitrobacter sp. 62-13
AAGGCTCAGGCTGATATTGCTCAAGCTCCAGCGATTGCCGCGCTGCTGGTCGTCGACCACCAGCCTGCCGTTCTTCAGACCGATCTCATTCAGATTCTGTCCGTCGAGCCCTGTCAGGCTGAGGCTGTCGAGCCAGTTCAATCCCGCCAAAAGCGTGCCGGCGTTGTTGTTGCGCCCCTCGGGCGTCACCGGCGCAGCGGTCTGGGATTCGCTCGATTGAGCGGCCGGCTGTGACGGCGCAACATCGGAAGGGGCAATGCCGAACGGCGGCGGGGGCACGGATGGCCGCGCTGAGGCGACACCCGTGGCAAGCGGTTTGGCGTTATCGCCCGCCGAAACGATAACCTGGCCGTCCGGTGTGATGCGGACCGCGAGTTCGGCATCGACCAGATTGAGACTTTCGGCACGCAGTTGCCCGGTCAGAAGCGCCATGCCGGACAGTTTCACCTCGGCTTTCGGCGCGCTGGCGACGATCACGTGATCGCGGTCGCGGACGACGACGTCACGAACGCGAACCGCGATACGAATTCTGCCGGCGCGCTCGATCTGCGTGCCGCCGATTTCCACGGTGTTGCCGTGCCCGATGTTTTCCTCGATCGCCGCAACGAGCCACGGCGTCATCATGTCGAGGTTGACGGGGCCTGCACCGAGACGCCACCAGAGCGCGCCAAAGCCGCCGGCGAATACGATCGCCAGTACACCAACGGTGATTGCGAGCCGTCTGACCCAGCGTTCGCCTGCCAGCCAGCTTTTGAACCGCCCTAGGCGATCGCCCAGCCTGTGAAATCCGGAATCCGAACGCGACAGCAACCTGCGCACGCGGCGGCTTTGGACCTCGTCGTGGTCCTCATTCCAGTCGGTATCTTCCCCTTGCGAGACTGGCCCTTGCGAGACTTGGTCGCCGCCGCGCTTTGGTATTGGAATCGGCGTCTTCCTTGTCATTGCCTCGTCGTGCCGGCCAGGACCGGAGCAGTCGCCGTCATCGGTCCGTGCGTCCCTCCCGGGCGAACGCTCCCGTAACGGCACGTGTGCCAATCCGCGATGTAACATGTCACGCGTCATCCGGCCCTTGATGATCGCCGAGCAGAAAGCGGGACGGAAAGTTCGTCGAATCCCTTGTAAACATACCCCGCGATCGGCGGAAATGCACAGCGACCACGACATGGCCGGGTCGCCATGGCATCTCCGGGAGTCGACCGGATACTGAACGCGGGAAAGCGACGAAAGGAAGGCGTATGTCCAAGAAG
Organism: Nitrobacter sp. 62-13; assembly: GCF_001896955.1. Lineage (GTDB taxonomy): Bacteria > Pseudomonadota > Alphaproteobacteria > Rhizobiales > Xanthobacteraceae > Nitrobacter. The sequence continues at coordinate 4,628 of NZ_MKRN01000179.1, forward strand.
ATACGCAAGAAATCCTCTAAGACAGCGGACCCCAAGCCTGCCCGCCCGACAACCGACGGCCGAGCAAAACCAACCCGAAAAGCCTCGCCGTCGTCCAAGCCGGCAGCGCGCAAAAAGCCCGAAGTGCGGCCGGCGGCGTCACCGCCCGCACCTCATGCCTCAGAACTTGCGGAGGGCTCACGGGCGCCGCCATTCACCCTTCCCCGGGATGGCGGCGCTCGCGTTTCCCTCGCCGACTTCGTCGGAGGGAAACTGGTGATCTTTTTCTATCCACGCGCCAATACGCCGGGCTGCACGCGAGAAGCGATGGATTTCACCCGTCTGTCGAAAGAGTTCGCGGCTTGCGGCACGACGGTGCTGGGCGTATCGGCCGATCCGGTAAAAACGCAGGAATCGTTCCGAACCAAGCACAAGCTGGCCATTCCTCTCATGTCGGATGAAACGCACGCGATGCTGGAAGCCTATGGCGCGTGGGGCGAAAAATCCATGTACGGGAAGGCTTTCCTCGGCATCATTCGCACGACAGTTCTGGTGACTGCGGACGGCCGGATCGCCCGGATCTGGCGGCGGGTCAAGGTCGACGGGCACGCCGAAGAGGTGCTTGCAGCGGCGCGCGGCCTGTAACAGCGCACCATCATTTTCCGAAAATTAACCATGAACGGTTCAAATCAGCCTCGAAGTTGAGCCGACTGGAACCTGATTCAGGCCGGCGCGGGAGTGCCGATGTCGTACCGTTCCAGTCAGTATGCCGAGTCCTCGCAGCATCGCGCGCACGATCATCACCGACACCCGTCTCGCCAGGCAGCGTCTGCCGCCTCGTCGTCGAGGGAGAAGGAAACCCAGCGCGGTTACACCCTTGCCCATGCCGGCAGGCAGGTCCGATTCGGGCCCGTGGTGTTCTGGATCGTCGTGGGAACCGTCACCCTGCTCGGAATCTGGTCCGCGGCCACCGCGACCTACTTTGCATTCCGCGACGATGTGCTGACACGGCTCATCGCGCGCCAGGCCGACATGCAATACGCCTATGAAGACCGTATTGCCGAATTGCGCGCGCGTGTCGATCGCACCACGAGTCGTCAATTGCTCGATCAGGAACAGTTCGACAGAAAGCTTGAAGAGATCGTGCGTCGTCAGGCCGTGCTTGAATCCCGCGCAGCCGCCCTGAGCGCCTTGCCGGATGTTTCAACAACAGGCTCGATCAAGGGAACGCTCCGGAAGACGGAAAAGGACGCCGATGCAGGCTCGCCGGGATCCGCAAAACCCACCCCGATCAACGATACCGCCACCGTCGACGCGCCGTCCGACCTTCGCAAGAGGCCGGTGCGTTTCGAGAAAACCACAGGCCAGGTCAACAAGCTGATGCGGCTTGAATCGTCGCTCGATCGCGTCGAGAGCCGTCAGGTCGCGGAACTGAATGCGGCTGAAAATCGCATGGAATCGCGGGTGCGCCGGTTGCGTGGGGTGTTCTCCGATCTCGGACTCAGCATGGCGAAGATGGAAGCCGCAGCGCCGCGCTCTGGCACCGGCGGTCCTTATGTTCCCGTCAAGCTGCGGTCTGATGCGGATTCGTTCGAGCGCCAGCTCACCCGTGTCAACCTGACCCGGGCGCAGATCGACCGCCTCAACGGCGCTCTCGCCCTCGTTCCCTATCGCAAGCCGGTGGTCGGCGAGATCGAATTCACCTCCGGCTTCGGCGTGCGCGTCGATCCGTTCGTCGGGCGTCCGGCGATGCACACCGGTCTCGATTTCCGCGCGGCGATGGGAGATCCCGTGCGCGCGACGGCGAACGGAAAGGTCGTCTCCGCCGGTTGGGGCGGCGGCTATGGGCGAATGGTCGAGATCGATCACGGCAACGGCCTGTCGACCCGTTACGGTCACCTCTCCGCGATCAACGTCAGCGTCGGCCAATCCGTCAAGATCGGGCAAGTGGTTGGCGAAGTCGGATCGACCGGGCGCTCGACGGGCCCTCACCTGCACTACGAAACGCGGATCGACGGGGAAGCTGTGGATCCCCAGAAATTTCTCCGGGCCGGCATGCGGCTGAACGAGGGTTAGTCGGGAACGACCAGGCCCCGCCTCGTCTGAAGGCCTCAAAGCGGTATCGCGCGGGGCTTTTCGCGATTTCCGAGCATGCCCGCAAGCCTGTGCATCTCCCCGTTTGTGCTTGCAGATTCGAGCCGCCATGGGCATACCGCGGAAACAATTCGCTGGTCCGTGACTTAACCCGATGTCCTCCGTGATACAGAGGCGGAACGAGAAATGACCGACCGACCCGCCCAGAGACCTGACCGGATCGATGCGAAGACCAGCAAGACGGTCGCCGACGCGATCGGCGTGCGGCTGCGGACCGATGTCCCGGCGGAGATGACGGAACTTCCCGTCCGACTCCAGATTCTGCTGGACCAACTGCGCGCGCAAGACGCCACAGCCGAGGAGGCTTCCCGCCCACCTCCCGTTTCCGGCATTTCAAACTGGTCGTAAGTTCGATCAGGCCCCTCGGCGCGAATGACCACAAACAGGTTGCGTTTGGCTGGCATAGCGGTGAAAAGCCAGCATGCTTTCCCTCACCGATATTTCGATCCGCATTGCCGGACGGCTTCTGATCGACCACAGTTCCGTACAGATCGTGCCCGGCGCGCGCGTCGGCTTTGTCGGGCGTAATGGCGTCGGCAAATCCACCCTGTTCCATGCGATTCGCGGCGAACTCCCGACGGAAACCGGCACCATCGCCATTCCGCCGCGCTGGCGCATCGGCAGCCTTGCACAAGAAGCTCCCGACGGCCCCGAGAGCCTGATCGAGGTCGTGCTGAAGGCCGACGTCGAACGCCATGCGCTACTGCGCGAGGCGGAAACCGCGCACGATCCGGGCCGAATCGCGGACATCCAGACCCGTCTCGTCGATATCGACGCCCATTCCGCTCCGGCGCGCGCGGCGTCGATCCTGAGCGGTCTCGGATTCTCGACCGCGGATCAGGCCCGGCCCTGCGCGGAATTCTCGGGCGGCTGGCGCATGCGCGTCGCGCTCGCGGCGACGCTCTTTGCCGCGCCCGACCTGCTGTTGCTGGACGAGCCGACCAACTACCTCGACCTCGAAGGGACGCTCTGGCTGGAAGACCACCTTGCGCACTACCCGCGCACGGTCATCATCATCAGCCACGACCGCGACCTGCTCGACACGTCCGTCGATCAGATTCTGCATCTCGATCGCGGCAAGCTCACCCTCTACAAGGGCACTTATTCCTCCTTCGAGGACCAGCGCGCCACCCGCGAGCTGCTCGACGCCAAGCACGCCAGGCGGCAGGCCGACGAACGCAAGCGGCTTCAGGCCTTCGTCGACCGCTTCAAGGCCAAGGCCTCGAAGGCGCGTCAGGCGCAATCCCGCGTGAAGATGCTCGAACGCATGAAGCCGGTGACCGCGCTGGTCACGCAGGACGTGCGCGAGATTTCGTTTCCCGCACCCGACAAGCTGCTATCGCCCCCGATCATCGCCGTCGACGACGCCGTCGTCGGCTACGATCCCGAAGCGCCAGTTCTCAAACGCGTGACCTTGCGGATCGACGAAGACGATCGCATCGCCCTGCTCGGCGCCAACGGCAACGGCAAATCCACTCTCGTCAAACTGCTCGCGGGAAAGCTGCAGCCATTTGACGGCAAGGTGGTGCGCGCCGACAAGCTGTCGATCGGCTACTTCGCCCAGCATCAGACCGACGAACTGGACCTCGACGGCTCGCCCTACGATCATGTGCGCCGGCTGATGCAAGGCGCGCCGGAAACGAAGATTCGCGCCCGCGTCGGCGCTATCGGCTTTTCCGGCAAGGCGGGAGACACCCTCGTGAGAAGCCTCTCGGGCGGCGAGAAGGCGCGCTTGCTGCTCGGGCTTGCGACATTCTTCGCGCCGAACATGATTATTCTCGACGAGCCGACCAATCACCTCGACATCGACAGCCGTGCCGCGCTCGCCGAAGCCATCAACGAATTTCCGGGCGCCGTCATCATGGTCTCGCACGACCGCTACCTGATCGAAGCCTGCGCCGACCGGCTGTGGGTGGTCGCCGACCGCACCGTCACTCCTTACGACGGGGACCTCGACGATTACCGCCGCGCGGTTCTGTCGGCGCGCGGCCTGCGCATGAGCGGCCGCGACCGCGGATCATCGGCCGAGCGCGACGACGGCCGCGAGAAGCCGAAACGCGACAAGATCGAAAGACGCACGCCCCTCAAACAGAAGATCGCTGACGCCGAAGCCGAGATCGAGCGGATCACCGGCATCATCGCCAAAATCGACGTCGCCCTGGCCTTGCCGGACCTGTTCAAGCGCGACCCCAAACAGGCAGCGCAACTGGGCAAGGCGCGGGCGAGCGCAGCCAGCGCCTTGCAACGCGCCGAAGAGAAATGGCTGGAGGCCAGCGCGTCGTACGACGAAGCGACGAGTTAGCGTTTCGAGCAAAACATAACGGAAAGGCTGGGACGGAAGCCCGCCGCGGCGAATTTCAGGTCGCTGCGCCCTTTTTCTTTTTCGCCCGACGCTCCGGCTTCGGTGGCGCGACCGGTTCCGGCGCTCTTTCGATCGAGGACAGACGCCCCGCCGTAAAGGTGTAGATTCCGGCGCGAGGCCCGTGCAGGAAAGTCAACACCGCAACACGATCGCCGTGCGGATTGTTGGAAAGACTGACATTGTCCGGCGCGCCGATCCCGCGCGTCACGTCGCATTCGGTGTGACCCAGCGCCACCGTTCCCGTTACGGGCGGCGTGGCCGCCGTCGTTGTCGGCTCCCCTGCCGCGCTGTTGGAAAGCGCGCTGGATTCGCCCGCGCCGATCGGCGGCGCCATGCCCGGACAAAGGCCGTCCGCGCTGATGAGGTCGTCCGGCGTCACCGGCTTGTTCGGCGTCAGCGGCGGCGTTTCGATCGAGACGTTCTTGATGAACAGCCTGCCGGATCGCGAAAACCAGTCCGCATCCTTGGACAGCAGGTCGGACGACAACATGTCCGATGCGCTGCCGCAGCCGGTGACGAGCGGCGCCACGAAAAGCAACGACATCAAGGCCCTTCGGCGAAATCTGGGCTGTCTCACGATGAACTCTGTTCCCAACCGATCCTGGAGACTCGTCCGAACACCAATTTGAGGCATGACCATGGCTGGCCCACAGCCAATATCAGAAAGCCTCAAATATTAATAAATTACAATATATATCGACATATATATCGCTATTGGCGGCGCTGCCAGCGTCCCCGTTCGTCCGCCTGCCAGTAAGTCACGTCGAATCCGCGCGACTTGCATTCGGCCCATACGGTTCGCGCCGCCTCCAGGGCGACGCCGTCGTCGCCGTCGAAGACCAGCACCAGCCGCTCATAGGCTTCCGGGCTCTCCGGCAGCGGCGCATTATCGATCAGAAACATGACGGTTGCCCGGTTGGGATTGTGTCCGTCTATTGTCAGTACGATTGGTTGCTCGCTTGCATCCTTGATCCGCCAGGTTGCATGCGGCAGAAACGAATCGTCGCGATAGGTCCACAGGTGCGCGTCGAGCGCATCGGCGCGCTCCTCGGACGTTGTATGCACGACAGCCCGCCAGCCGCGCTCGAAGGTCTTTTCGAGCAGCGGCGGCAGAACGTTTTCAAGCGACATGTTCTGCAAATGATAGAACAGGACCTCGGTCATCGCCGCGCTTCGTAGTACTCCGCAACCAGCCGGTCCAGGAGGCGGACGCCGAACCCGGAGCCCCAGCTCTGATTGATGTCGGATTTCGCAGCGCCCATCGCAGTTCCCGCTATGTCGAGATGCGCCCATGGCGTGTTGTCGACGAACCGCTGCAGAAATTGCGCCGCTGTGATCGAGCCGCCGAAGCGACCGCCGATGTTCTTCATGTCTGCGAACCTGGAGTCGATCAGCTTGTCGTATTCGGGCGCAAGCGGCATGCGCCAGACCCGCTCGCCGGTCTCGAGACCGACTTTGGTCAGCCGTTCCGACAGTTCGTCGTTATTGGAGAACAGTCCTGCATGTTCGGTGCCGAGCGCAACCATGATCGCACCGGTCAGGGTCGCGAGGTCGACCATGATCTTCGGCTTGAATTTTTTCGCGACGTACCAGAGCACGTCGGCGAGAACCAGCCGGCCTTCCGCATCGGTATTGATGACCTCGATGGTCTGGCCCGACATCGAGGTCACGATATCGCCGGGCCGCTGCGCATTGCCGTCGGGCATGTTCTCGACGAGACCGATCGCGCCGACGACGTTGACCTTCGCCTTGCGTGTCGCGAGCGCATGCATCAACCCGACGACGCAGGCCGCGCCGCCCATGTCGCCCTTCATCTCCTCCATATTGGAGGCCGGCTTGATCGAAATGCCCCCGGTATCGAAGCAGACGCCCTTGCCGACGAAGGCGACCGGCGGCTCGCCCTTCCTGCCGCCGTTCCAGCGCATGACCACCGTCCGGCTGGATCGCGTCGACCCCTGCCCGACGCCCAGCAGCGCGCCCATGCCGAGCTTGGTCATCGCCTTGATGTCGAGGACGTTGATTCCGACGCCGACCGTACGCAGCCGGCTGGCGCGACGCGCGAATTCCTCGGGATAAAGCACGTTCGGCGGCTCGTTCACGAGATCGCGCGCGATGATGACGCCGTCGACAACGTGATTGGCCGGAGCGAACGCCTTCTTGGCAGCGGCAACATCGGCGACCGCGATCGACACGTCGGCACGCAGCGCCGCCGTGTCGTCGCCGTCTTTCTTTTTGGTCTTGTAGCGATCGAATTTGTAGGCGCGCAACCGAATGCCAGAACCCAGCGACGCCGACTGATCAGGACTCATTGCTGCCGACGGCAATTCGGCAATGACCGTCACGGCGCCACTGTCGCCATGAATCTTTCCGGCGAGGACGCCGCCGAACTTGAGGAAATCGCTGTCCTTGAGGGCGGACGCCTTGCCGGCACCGACGACGATCAGCCGATCAACCTTGAGGCCCTGCGGCGCGAGGATATCGAGGGTCGCGGCGCTTTTGCCCTTGAACCGATTGGCCGCCGCGGCTCGTTTGACGATTGCGGCCGATGGCCCGAGAGCCTTGCTCGCGGCGTGACCGAATTTCAGAGTCTCGTCGCAGAACACCACGAGGATACCGCGCGGCGCGGCCGAAAACGGAACAAAGCCGACCTTAACGGCGTCGGGCATCAAAAAATCCTCCAGAAATTCAGGGGCGGCGCAGCGTCGAAAACCGGCTGGCTTGTGAAGGGCCGACTATGACCTGTCAAAGGCAACGCTGCCAAGGGTCCGCGATCCCGGATCAGCCATCCGCAGCCGTACTGGCTTCCAAATCCGCTCTCGGGCGCATGGAGGTCCCGCGGTCGTGACAGCAAGGTCACATAGCTGGAATTTAACCATAATCGATGCCCATTGAGGCCCGGCCATTTTGTTGACAGATCAAAGGGATGGTACTGAAGGGCGAGTCAGGTAAAACATTGCCGGGGCTTGGGGCAGGCCTCCACTGGAATCGGGCGCGGCCGGTTATTCCGATCCGGAGGACGGGGGATCGTTCAGACCGATGGGGTCGATCGACAAGTATATTTTTCGGACGACGCTGGCGTCGTTCGTCGTGGTCCTGGTCAGCCTGACGGGCGTGATCTGGATTACGCAGGCGTTGCGCGGCATCGACCTGATGACGAGCCAGGGTCAGACCATTCTGACGTTTCTCGGGATCACCAGTCTCGCGATCCCGGTGCTGGTGCTGATCATCTCGCCGATCGCGCTGATGATCGCGATTTCGCACACCCTCCACAAGCTTGCGACCGATTCTGAAATCATCGTGATGAACGCCGCAGGCCTGTCGCCGTTTCGGCTGTTCCGGCCTTTCATCTATGCCACCGTGGTCGTGGCTTTGCTGGTGGCGTTCATCGCGGCCTATCTCGCGCCCGACGGCATGCGCAGGCTGAAACGATGGGACGCCGAGATCACCGCCGACGTTCTAGCGAACGTTCTGCAGCCCGGCCGATTTGCGCAACTCGATCCGAATCTGACGATCCGGGTTCGGGAACGCCAGCCCGGCGGTCTGCTCGTCGGGATATTCATCGACGATCGCCGCAATCCCAATGAACGGCTCAGCATCATTGCCGACCAGGGAACCGTGACGAAGAACGACCAGGGATCGTTCCTCGTCCTCGAGAACGGACACCTGGAGCGACTCGAATCCGGCAAGCACGAACCGAACATGGTGGCGTTCCGCCGCAATGCGTTCGACATGTCGAAATTCTCGAATCGCGGGCACGACGTCGTTTACGGCATCCGCGAGCGTTACCTCTGGGAACTGATTGCGCCGGAGCCGGCAGATCCGCTGGTTCAGCAACTGCCGGGCCAGTTCCGGGCCGAACTTCACGATCGCTTCACCGCACCGATCTATCCGTTCGCCTTCGCCGCGCTGACCTTTGCATTCCTCGGCACGCCGCGCACCACGCGCCAAAGTCGCAATTTCTCCATGGGAGCCGCGATTGCGGCCGTGTTCGGGCTGCGCATGGCAGGCTTTGCGCTTTCGGTCATGACCGTGAAGTCACCCATGGCAGCGCTTCTGCAATATCTGCTTCTGTTCGGCGCAATCGGCCTCAGCATCCGCGTGATCGTCGCCGGAACCGTGCTCGAACCGCCGCCCGCGTTGATGGAGGCGATCAACAGATCGAACGCACGGCTCCTCCGCCTGTTCGGGAGGCCGGCCGCCGCATGAGCATGTTGACGAACACATTGGGCCGCTATTTCGCCGGCCGCTTCATGGTGGCTGCGCTCGGCGTGTTCGCCAGCATCTTCCTGCTTCTCGTTCTCGTCGACTACATCGAAATGGTCCGCAGAACCTCCGGACTTGCCTCGGCGTCGGCCATCATGGTCGCGGAAACATCGCTCTTCAGGGTGCCGCAGCTACTGGAGAAACTGACGCCGTTTTGTGTGCTGATCGGCGCCATGACCTGCTACCTGGCCTTGTCGCGGCGACTCGAACTCGTCGTGGCGCGCGCCGCAGGCATCTCCGCGTGGCAATTCATCTCGCCGGCGCTCGCGTCCGCGCTCGTCCTCGGCGTGCTCGCGACCACGGCCTACAATCCGATGTCCGCCAACCTGCGCGAACTGTCCAAGCGGATGGAAGCCGAGTTGTTCGGCAGCGCCCCCGCAGGAGGCCTGCAGGACGCCTCCGGCTTCTGGATCAATCAGGTGACGCACGAGGGGCAAGCCATCATCAACGCCGCGCGCAGCGAGCAGCAGGGCGTCCGCCTGACCGGACTCACCGTGTTCAGATTCGACCCCGACTCCCGATTCCGGGAACGTATCGAGGCGCGCGAGGCGACCCTCGAGGAAGGCCGCTGGCTGTTCAAGGATGTTCGCCGCTTCACGCTCGACAGCCCTCCGGTCGAGCAGGAACGATTCGTCCTGCCGACCAGCCTCACTCCGGCCCAGGTACGGAACAGTTTTTCGACCCCTGAAACTGTGTCGTTTTGGCAACTACCGGCCTATATCAGGTCGTCCGAGAGTTCGGGATTTGCGACCGCCGGCTACCGGCTGCAATACCACAAACTCCTTGCACAGCCGTTTTTGCTGGCTGCGATGGTGATGCTGGCAGCGTCGGTGAGCCTCAGGTTCTTCCGCTTCGGCGGCGTGCAAAAGATGGTTTTAAGTGGCGTGGGATCGGGCTTTCTGCTCTATGTCCTGTCCAAGGTAACCGAGGATTTGAGCAAGGCCGAATTGATGAATCCGATTGCTGCGGCGTGGCTGCCTGTCTGCGTGGGCGGCCTCGCCGGCTTTTTGGTCTTGCTGTACCAGGAGGACGGGTAGTGGCTGCAATCGCCGCCCCCCGAAGACGCTTGCGCGCGTGCAAGCGGCGCGCCTCCCCGCGCCGCCGCCGGATCGGCATGCCCGCGATTCTGACCTTCCTGGCTCCGGCTGCGCTCGGCCTGCTCGCCATCGCCTCGCTGGGTATCGTCACAATCACACCGGCCGCCGCCCAGAGTTTCACCTTCAATCCTCGCCCGACAAAGCCCAAGCCGCCGCCGGCTCAGAACAACGGGCAGATGCTCGTTCAGGCAACCGAGCTCGATTACGACTACAACAACTCACGCGTGTCGGCGGTCGGCAACGTGCAGATGTTCTACAACGGCACGAGCGTCGAGGCGGACAAGGTCATCTACGACCAGAAGACCAAGCGGCTCCATGCCGAGGGCAACATCCGCATGACCGACGCGGATGGCAAGGTCACCTACGCCAACATCCTCGATCTGAGCGACGACTACCGCGACGGCTTCGTCGACTCGCTGAGGGTCGACACCGCGGACGCGACGCGCATGGCGGCGAGCCGGGCCGATCGCACCAAGGGCAACTACACCGTCTTCGAAAACGGCGTCTACACCGCCTGCGCTCCCTGCAGGGAGGATCCGAAAAAGCCGCCGCTGTGGCAGGTCAAGGGCGCCCGCATCATTCACAATCAAACCGAGAAGATGCTGTACTTCGAGGATGCCCGGCTGGAATTCTACGGCGTGCCGCTGGCCTATATGCCCTTCTTCTCCACGCCCGATCCGACGGTGAAGCGCAAGAGCGGCTTTCTGATGCCGTATGTGACCTCTTATGACAAATTCGGCGTCGGGGTCGAGGTCCCCTATTATTTCGCGCTCGCGCCGAACTACGATCTGACCCTATCGCCGCGCATCACCACGCGGCAGGGCGTGCTGATGCAGGGCGAGTTCAGGCAGCGCCTCCTCGACGGCGCCTATCAAATCCGCGCTTATGGAATCGATCAGCTCGATCAAAAGGTGTTCGCCGGACAACCCGGCGATCGCCAGTTCCGCGGCGGTGTCGATACCCAGGGACAGTTCGCACTGAACGACAAATGGGTCTGGGGCTGGGACGGCGTCCTGGTGAGCGACTACTATTTCTTCTCCGACTACCGGTTGAAGCAATACAGCGACCCGCTGCAATCGTTCCTCAGCCTGCCGACCGAAGCGATCTCGCAACTTTATCTGACCGGTGTCGGCAACCGCAGCTATTTCGACGCCCGTGCGATCCACTATCTGAGCTTCTCGGGCAATCAGAGCCAGGTTCCGATTGTTGCGCCGGTCATCGACTATTCGAACGTCATCAACCATTCGGTCATCGGCGGAGAGTTCAGCTACAAGTTCAACTTCACCAATCTCACGCGCGATCAGGCCCAGTTCGATCCGATCTCGACGCTGGCGAACACCTCTTTCCTGTGTCTCCCGACATCAGCCGACCCGATGGCGCGGACGCCGAACAACTGCCTGCTGCGCGGCATTCCCGGCACCTACACACGCCTGACCGCCGAAGCGCAGTGGCGGAAGTCGTTCACCGATTCCTTCGGTCAGATCTGGACGCCCTTCGCTTCGCTTCGCGCCGATGCCATCAACGCCGACATCTCGAATCAGCCGGGCGTGTCCAACTTCATCCAGCCCGGCAACGCCAGTACGGTCCGCCTGATGCCGACGGTGGGTCTCGAGTATCGCTATCCCTTCATCAACGTTCAGCCCTGGGGCACCACGACGATCGAACCGATCGCGCAAGTGATCATCCGCCCGAACGAAAGCTATGCGGGCAAGCTGCCGAACGAGGATGCACAAAGCCTGGTCTTCGACGCCAGCAATCTCTTCAGTGTCGACAAATTCTCCGGCTACGACCGCGTCGAAGGCGGCGGCCGCGCCAATGTCGGCGTGCAGGCGACAACACAGTTCGATCGCGGCGGCTCGATCAACGTCCTGTTCGGCCAATCCTATCATCTGTTCGGGCTGAACTCGTTCGCCGTCACGGATATCACCAATACCGGCGTCGATTCCGGGCTGCAGCGCGCGCAATCCGACTATGTAACGAGCGTCAACTATTCACCCAACAGCATCTTCACGTTCAGCACGCGCGCGCGTTTCGATGACGCGACATTGAGCGTCCAGCGCTTCGAGGCCGAAGGCCGCGCCAGCTTCAACCGTTGGTCCGCGAGCGTGTTGTACGGCGACTATGCAGCGCAACCGGACCTCGGATATCTTACACGCCGTCGGGGCATTCTGGGCTCCGGTTCCGTCAAGATCGCATCGAACTGGGTCGTCCAGGGTGCGGCACGCTGGGATCTGGAAGCCAACGAGATCAATCAGTATACAATAGGTGCGGGCTATGTGGACGATTGCTTCGTCCTCGGCCTCAACTACGTTACGTCATACACCTATACCGCAGGAACCACGCCGCCCCAGCTTAACCATGCTTTCATGCTTCAACTTGGCTTGCGGACACTGGGCCAGACCCATGGGGGAAGCGGAGCAGGCGTCCGGTAATTGCGGGGCGTCGGCACTGTGGAGTGGCAGGCTGCGCCGGCTGATGTGAACCCCAACCGGTTGACAAGAGATCTCTAGCGACCGACATGAAAATTACCCTGATCTTCCGGCCGTTTTGCCGCCTCGCTATATTCGCAGTTCTTCTGTCGGCGTGCCTGAACTCGCCGCTGCACGCGCAGTCCGTGGCAGTCATGGTCAATGGCGAGCCGATCACCACTTTCGATATCGAACAGCGCAGCCGCCTGATTCAAATATCCACGCACAAAACCCCGCCCCGGCAGCAGGTGATCGACGAGTTGATCGATGAAAAGGTGAAGATCAAGGAAGCCAAGAAATACGGCGTCAACCCGACGTCATCGGACATCGATCAGGCCTACGCCAGCATGGGCGCGCGAATGCGCATGTCGCCCGACCAGTTGACGAAATCGCTCGCCTCGCAAGGGGTCCGCCCGGACACGATCAAGGCGCGCCTGAAGGCCGACCTTGTCTGGGGAAGCCTCGTGCGCGGCCGCTTCAAGGACAGCCTTCTCGTCAGCGACCGCGATGTCAACGATGCCCTGAAGGCCAGCGGCGGCGACCAATCGAAAACCGAAGGGTTCGAATATCAGATGCGTCCCGTCGTATTGATCGTTCCGCGCGGCGCAGCCGCTTCCGTGATGGAGGCGCGTCGCAAGGAGGCGGATTCGTTGCGTGAACGCATTCAATCCTGCGCGGATGCGGCTCACATTTTCAAGGCGATGCGGAACGCCACGATACGCGATACCGTGGTCAAGACGTCGGCCGATCTGCCGCCGCCTCTCCGGGATCTGCTCGACAAAACGCCCGTGGGACATCTGACCCCGCCGGAGATCACGCGGCAGGGCGTGGAAATGGTGGCTGTCTGCGAAAAGAAAGTGACCAGCGTGGATACTCCGAAGAAAAAGGAGATCCGCGAAAAGATGTTCGCCGCCAAGTATGAGAAGAAATCCAAGGATTATCTGGACGATATTCGGAGATCCGCGATGATCGAGTATCGTCAGGGTGGCCCGGGGAAAAAAGGGGAATAACAAGGACGTTCGCGTCCTTGCTACCGGCGAGAACACGCCCCAACATTGTGAGCGGCGGCATATGCTGTCGGAGGCCGCGCTGGAGCGACCACGTTGTGAAGCCTCTTGCACTAACCCTTGGCGAGCCGGCCGGCATCGGACCTGATATCGCGATCGCAGCGTGGCTCCGCCGCAAGAGCGATGCCGTTCCGCCGTTCTATCTTCTTGGCGACGAGGCATTCATCACGGCGCGCGCCAGGCTGCTCGGTATCGATATTCCCCTGGCGGACGCTGCTGACGGCGATGTCTCCCGGATCTTCGCAGAAGCGCTTCCGGTCATTGCTACCGGCCATCCGGCAACCGCGCGGCCCGGTCACCCCGACGACAACAGCGCGCCGGCGGCCATCGGGTCCATCCGTCAGGCGGTCAACGACGTCGTTGCCGGACGCGCAGCCGCGATCGTCACCAATCCCATCGCCAAGAGCGTGCTCTACCGTGCGGGCTTCACTCATCCCGGCCACACCGAGTTTCTCGCCGAACTGGCGGCGAGCGGCGGCAAGCCGCGGCAACCGGTGATGTTGCTGTGGTCGTCCGACCTTGCGGTGGTGCCCGTTACGATTCATCTTCCATTGCGCGAGGCGATCGCGACGCTGTCGAGCCCGATGATCGTGGATACCGTCCATATCGTCGTTTCCGATCTGCAATCACGCTTCGGAATCGCCCGGCCCCGCATAGCGGTATCCGGACTGAACCCTCACGCCGGAGAGGACGGTTCGCTCGGAACCGAAGATCAGACGATCGTCGCTCCCGCCGTCGCAACCTTGCGCGCGGAGGGGATCGACATCAGGGGTCCGCTTCCCGCCGACACCATGTTCCATGAAGCGGCGCGACGGACCTACGACTGCGCAATCTGCATGTACCACGATCAGGCGCTGATCCCGGTCAAGACGCTGGCTTTCGATCGCGCGGTCAACGTCACGCTGGGGCTGCCGTTCATCCGGACATCGCCCGACCACGGCACCGCATTCGACATCGCGGGCACCGGACGCGCCGATCCGTCTAGCCTGATCGCGTCGCTGCGCCTGGCCGCACGAATGGCGGACTCCACGCATTCGGCATGAGCACGATCGACGATCTCCCTCCGCTGCGCGACGTCATCAAACGTCATGCGCTGTCGGCGCGCAAATCCCTGGGACAAAACTTCCTGCTCGATCTGAACCTCACGGCACGGATCGCGCGAGCTGCCGGCCAACTCGAAGATGCGACCGTCGTCGAGGTCGGCCCTGGTCCCGGCGGGTTGACCCGTGCGCTGCTTGCCGCGGGCGCCAAACATGTGATCGCCATCGAGCGTGACGAGCGTGCGGTCGGGGCGCTGGAAGAAATCTCGGACCGCTATCCCGGGCGTCTCACGATCGTCAACGCGGATGCGATGCAATTCGACCCGCGTCCGCTGCTCGGAACCACGCGCGCGAAAATCGTCGCCAACCTGCCCTATAACATCGCAACAGCGCTTCTGATCGGCTGGCTGAGCGTCGAGCCATGGCCCCCCTGGTATGACGCGATGGTGCTGATGTTCCAGCGCGAAGTCGCCGAGCGGATCGTCGCCCGCGAAAACGAGGAAGCATATGGCCGTCTCGGCGTGCTGTCGAACTGGCGCGCTGAGACCAAAATCCTGTTCGACATCGCGCCTGCGGCTTTCGTGCCGCAGCCTCAAGTCACCTCTTCCGTCGTTCGCCTCGTGCCTCGCGACTAGCCAGAGGATTGTGAGCGCCGGTTGCTCGAACAGGTCGCCGCCGCCGCCTTCGGACAACGCCGCAAGATGCTGCGGCAAAGTCTGAAATCGCTGCCCGCCGATCCGGCGTTGTTGACCGCTGCCGCCGGCATCGACCCGACCCGGCGAGCCGAGACCGTTCCGATATCCGGCTTTGCCGCAATGGCACGCGAATTGGCGGCACAGCGTCGAGCGTAATCCTCCAATCAGGATTTGGTCGAAGCCGGCGCCACTACGATGCGATATGTCAGCGGTCGTGACGAATAGCCAAGATATGTTCTGAAAAATGTTACGTTCGTCGTGCTACCAGCGTTTCCGGCAAACGACTTGGCCGCGACCTCGCAAGAGGCGTCGTCCTCGCTGCAGACCATGACCCGTGCCGCAATGGGTGGTGCACTTCTTTCATCGGGAGGATCGCTTAACGGCCGGGCTCCAGGAAGATAGTAAAATAAGCCTTGAACGGCCTGCTCGCTACCGGCAATCAACACAGCTGGCGAACTGGCGAGACGCATGATTTCCTCGGCGAGCTGACGATAATGCGCGTTATGAGCGGTGCGCCGCGGGTTGAGATGCTCACGCGCCACTAGCGGCGAAGCAACAACAGCCAGAAGCGATATCGCAAGCGCCGTCACGCAGCTGCGAGCGGCAGCGATGACCGTCACATTGAGCCGCGGCGAGCCGAACAATACCACGGGTAGCAGCGCCCAATTCGGAAACGTCCATATCGAAGTCAGACGATGAGACCACGCAAGATTGGCCACCGCCGGCAATATCAACGGGACGACGAGCAGAAGCAGAGCCTGACGACGCCCTGGATCGCTTGGCCAGATCGTGTCCCGCATCGTCGCTCGGTCCGGCCTTAGTATCGTAAAGAAGATAAGGGGTACGACGATATAGCCTGCGGTGCCGACGAGATAGTATGCGGAAGTCTTGAACGCTGTACCGAATGGAACTGAAACCAGCACGCTCCTCGCCATGAAATTTTCCGTGGCGTGATTATGTTCGGTGAGCAACCAATGGATGTGTGGCGCTATCACTCCCAATGCCGCGGCGGCCATTATGAATGGCGTGCCGGATCGCCAAAACCGCCTGACGTCCTCTCCGGCAATTGACGCGACGGCGATGCCCGCGATTAGATAGACCCCCCAATATTTTCCCAGGAACGTCAGGCCGGCGAATGCTCCCGCGAGAACCGCATCCGTCCACCTCACGTCGCGCCGCGCGCGGAGATAGAACAACACAGCCGCTGACCAGAACGGCATCATCACCGTGTTGGCATTGAATCGTGCCGCCAGGAACGTATAGAACGGGACGAGGATCAGCGCCGTGAGACCGACAAGCGCGCGCTCCTTGTTTAAATGATCCCGCATGACCGTCCAGGTAACGGCCAGCGTCACGACGATATTAACGGTCGCCAGAAGATACGCCACCCAATCAGCGCGTGGAAATATGGAAAACCACGCGCGGAAAATCCACGCCGTCATCGGCGGATGCTTGTAGCCGAACGCAAAGGTCTGCGCCCAGACCGACTCCTCGCTGAGATCGTAGTGAATGTCGACGGTCGCGTTCGCGACCGAGAAATACAGCATCCACAGCACGGCATAGACCGCCAGCGTGATGCGGAACAGCCGACCGCTGCTATTCCGCCGCACGAAATCGGCGACAGCCTGCACCAGGCGTCCATCCCAGATCGCGATAAGCCGGACACTCGTGACTGTCATCGCCAACCCTGACTCATTCGAGCACGGCGCGATGAGCCCCGGCAGTTGCAAGAAACGGCGTGATATAATGGTACGCGCTCTTTCGAGAGGAGGCCTACTATGCCGGCGATGAAACGCCAATCACTCGTCAGGTTCGATGCGCCGCTGTGCGAAACGATGATCGATACCCCGACGCCGCAGGGCCGCGAGGTTCTGGTACGGGTCGAGCGCTGTGGCCTCTGCCATTCCGACCTGCATCTCCAGGACGGCTACATGGACCTCGGCAACGGCAAACGGCTGGATACGACCCGCGGCATGACGCTGCCCTTCACCCTCGGCCACGAGATTGCGGGGGTTGTCGACGAAGTCGGACCGGAAGCTCCGAGAGACATCGTGGGACGGAAGAAAGCGGTGTTCCCCTGGATCGGCTGCGGCGAGTGCCGGGATTGCCTGGCCGGAGACGAAAATCTCTGCGCCAGGAACCGTTTTCTCGGCGTTTCGATCGACGGCGGCTTCGCCACCCATGTGCTGGTGCCGGACGCAAAATATCTGCTCGACTACGATCCGTTGCCGGTCAACTTGGCGGCGACGCTGATGTGCTCCGGCATCACCGCCTATGGCGCGCTGAAGCGCCTGGTCGACCGGCCGCGCCGGCGCAACCTGCTGCTGATCGGATTGGGCGGCGTCGGCATGATGGGGCTTGCCTTCGCGCAGGCCATGTTCAAGCAGAAGATATCCGTTGCAGATGTGAGTCCGGCAGCGCGAGCGACTGCGCTCGCGAACGGCGCAGCGGTCGCCTACGACCCGTCGGAAGCCGACATCGCCAGGCGCATCGTCAAGGAGCACGACGGAGGCTTCGACGCTGTCGTCGATTTCGCCGGCAACGAGAAATCGATGAGCTTCGCGGTCTCAACCGTCGCCCGCGGTGGAAAGATCGTTGTCTCTGGGCTGATGGGAGGCAATTTCAACCTGCCGATCGTGCAGTGGATCTACAAGCGCATGACCATCGAAGGCTTTATGGTCGGCACGCTCGCGGAGGCACAGGAGCTGATGGCGCTGGCGCGATCCGGCAAGATCAAGCCCACCCCGATGCGGGAAGAGCCGATGGAAGACGCTCAGAAATGGATGGAGCAGTTGCGGGCCGGCAAGGTGGTCGGCCGCGTCCTGTTCAAGAACTGACGAGGATTCCTCCGACGCATGCTGACCGGCGAGCACACCGGAAGACATGATACGCCACTCGCAAAACGAGTATTTCTCGCGCATAGCGGCCTCAATTAAGCCTCAGCCCTTCCGGATTTGTGGCGCAATGCGACCCCAGTCTTTCCCGACAATTTGGCGAAGACGTCACCGCGTTCATCTCGTCATTACTTGGGGATGCTTATGTCAAATCGTTCGGGGAAACTGCTCTCAGCCTTTTTTATCGCTTCGTTCGCGGGCAGCGTGCTCGCGGCCACCGTACACGGTCCGGCGCACGCGGACGATACCTGTCTTCCGGGTCCGAAAGCGACAACGCCGCGCGGAAGCCACTGGTACTATCGCATCGAGCACGGAACGAAACGCCACTGCTGGTACCTCGGCGCAGAGCGCGGCAAGATCGCACAGAAACCCGCCGCAAAACCTCGACCGTCTGCTCCCGCACCGGACAAGCTGGCCGAGACGCCTGCGGCACCGCCCCTGCAGGCCTCCGTCGCCAACGCCCGCGCGGAACTCGACGACGCGGCGCGCGATCAAGCCAACGCCAGCTCTCCGCCGGCCGACACGACTTACACAAACGCGCACGACCAGGCGAGCACCGACCCCTCGCCAGCCGATACCGCTCCGTCGGCCGAGGCACAGACCGCCGATACTTCGCCGTCATCCGTGACCGCGCGTTGGCCGGATCCGGCGGACACTGCGGCCGCGCCAATCCAGATGGCGGAGCAACATCCGGCACCGGTGGAAACGATGACCCCCAACTCGCAGGTGCAGGACAACCAGCCGCCGCCTGAGGCCGCAACTGCGCCAGCTCCGCAGTTGCTTGCCGAACGCAGCGAGCCCGGCCCCGCCGTCAGCATCGTCCGCGCGCCGGCATCCGAAGCGACATCGTATTCGATGCTATTCCTACTGGGCGGCCTGGCCGGCGCCTTGGGTTTCGCGGGACTTCTCGGATTTGCGGTCGTCAAGTTGGGAAGCCTGAGCAGCATCATGCGCTCTCTTCCCCAACCTGAGTCGATCCGGGATGCGCTGGATAACGGGCACCTTCCGCCATGGCAACGGCAAAATCCTGATGTCGCGCCAACACCGGCCCGCGATCCGCTCCGCCTGCGCCGGGAGATCGAGGCGCAATCGCGCGATATTATGGAAATCCTGTCGCGAGCGTCTCGCGGAACGGCGACATAGCGAGCGTTTTCGAGCGAGGCATGTTCTCGGGGCTTGACCCTGAGAATGGATGCCGGTTCGCGTAGAAAACGTATCATCAAAATTACAGAACCTCGCTTCTGATCCATCAGAAGCGAAAAGACTTTACGTCCCGAGTTGTTTTTGCAATTCGCGCACGAACGCCGTCAATCCGGTTCGGCGTTCGCGCTTGAGCCGCTCGGCCTTCAGGATCGAGTGCACCTCGGCAAAGGCTTCATCGACATTCTGGTTGATGACAATGTAGTCGTATTCCGCCCAATGGCTCAGTTCATGCGCGGCGCGGTCCATTCGTCCGCGAATGACATCGTCGGAATCCTGGGCGCGGGTGTGCAGACGTCTCTCCAGATCGGCAGCGGACGGCGGCAGAATGAAGACGCTGACGACATCGGCCCGCGCTTTCTCGCGCAATTGCTGGGTGCCCTGCCAGTCGATGTCGAACAACACGTCGCGACCCGATGACAGCGCCGCCTCCACCGGGACGCGCGGCGTACCGTAGCGATTGTCGAATACTCTGGCCCACTCCAGCAGTTCACCGCGCTGGACCATCTGCTCGAAAACCTTGTTGTCGACGAACCTGTAGTCGCGGCCGTCGACTTCGCTTGGCCGCATCGGTCGCGTGGTGGCGGAGACCGAAAGAGTCAGGCCCCGGACCCGCTCGATCAACAATCGCGACAGCGTGGTCTTGCCCGCACCCGAAGGCGACGACAGCACGAACATCAGGCCGCGCCGTTCAACTCCATCGAAGCTCTGACCGTGAGCAGCCATCGATCACTCCAAATTCTGGACCTGTTCGCGAAACTGCTCGACGACGTTTTTCATCGCAAGGCCGATGTTGGTCAATTCGAGATCGTTCGACTTCGAGCAGCAGGTGTTCACTTCCCTGTTGAATTCCTGCGCGAGAAAATCGAGCCGTCGTCCGATCGGGCCGCCTCCCCCGATCAATTCCCGCGTCTGCGCAATATGCGAGGCAATTCGGTCGAGTTCCTCGCGGATATCAGCCCTCGCAGCGATCAGGACCGCTTCCTGATTGAGCCGATCCTGATCGAAGCGATCCGACGTCTCGAGAAGCGCCGCAATCTGCTCGGCGAGCCGCGCCTTCACCGCTTCCGGCCGGCGGCCGGGCGCGGCCTCCGCCTTTCTCGCAAGACGTTCGATCTCATCCATCCGCTGCGAAAGGATCTGGCCCAGCGCAACGCCCTCACGCTCGCGCATGTCGATCAGACTACGCAACGCCTGCTCGAAAGCCTCGGCGACGGCGGCTTTCGCTGCCTGTTCCTCCGCATCGTCAGCTTCCGGTTCAACGACTTCGAGAACACCCTTGATCGACAGCAAGCCGTCGACACTGGGTGCGACGGCATCGATCCTGCCGGACAAATCGCCTGCGACCTTCAGGATGGATGCCAGCACGTCCTCGTTGATGCGAACGACGGAAGCGGCATTGCTGCGCTTCACGGTCAGATTGGCGTAGACGGTGCCGCGCGACAACGCCTGCGCCGACCGCCTGCGTACGGTTGGTTCGATGTCGTCCCAGCCTGGCGGCAGCCGTGTCCGAAAGTCGAAACCCTTGGCGTTCACCGATTTCAGCTCCCATTCGAACGCATAAGGCCCGCTGGCGCCGTGCCTTCGCGCAAAGCCGGTCATGCTCGACAACGCCATCGCGTAGTTCTCCGAACAGTTTGGATCTGAAATTCGCGGGAACGGACGTTCCCACGTTAGAGCGTTTTCGAGCGAAGTGGAATTCGGTTCGCGTGAAGAAAACGCGTTAAATCAAGAATCTAAAGCATGGTCCCGAAAAGTGGAAACCGGTTTTCGGATGTGATCATGCTCAATCAAGGAGGCTGCGGCTGGAGTCCGATTCAACCAGATCAGACCGGACTTAGATGGCTTTGCGGGTGAATGAAATCTGCCTCCCGAGTCAGACCCGACCTCCGCGCAGAGTACGACGCCTATCGTTGAATGGTATTCCGCGAAGGATCTGCCGCGCCCTGCCGGGCCGGCCGGGTCCGCTTGCGCGGCGCGGGCTTTGCGGCGGGCGTTTCTTCCGTCGGCTCAGCATCCGCCGCTGGCGGCGCCGCTGCCGCCGGCGGCGATTGAGACGCAGGCTGCTGGGGCGATTGCGGCGGATCGTCCGCCGGCTCGACCGTATCGTTCTGAATCTGCTTTTCCATGGTCCGAAGCCGGGCGACGTTCTTCTGGTGCTGCTCGTAGGTCTCGGTGAAGCTGTGTCCGCCGGTCCCATCCGCGACGAAGAACAAATCGCGAGTCCGCGCCGGATTTGCCGCAGCCTCAAGCGAGGCGCGGCCGGGGTTTGCGATCGGTCCGGGCGGCAGCCCGTCGATCACGTAGGTATTGTAAGGGGACGGCTGCGCGATCTCGCTGCGTCTGATCGGCCGACCCAGCGTCCCCTTGCCTCCCACCAGGCCATAGATGATCGTCGGATCGGACTGCAGCTTCATTTTCTGTTTCAGGCGATTTGCGAACACCGCCGCGACCCGGCTGCGCTCATCCGCCCTGCCCGTTTCCTTTTCGATGATCGATGCGAGCGTGACGAGCTGCTCCGGTGTCTTGACCGGGGCATCGGGAGCGCGGCGCTCCCAGATTTCCGCGAGCACGCGCTTTTGCGCCTGTTGCATGCGCTGGACCACCTGCTCGCGACTCGTTCCTCGCGGGAATTTATATGTCTCGGGCAGCAGCGTGCCCTCGCGCGGAATCTCGCGAATGGTCCCCGAGAAGATATCGTTTTCAGAAAGCCGCGCGACGATCTGTTCGGAGGTCAAGCCCTCCGGAATCGTCACGAGATGCTGCACCACCTTGCCTTCGACAATGGTGCCGATGACATCGCGCAGGCTGGCGTTCTTCTGGAACGCATATTCACCCGGCTTGAGACCGGCGCTCGCTTTCAGCGCGAACACGCTTCCGTAAAACGCCAGGCGATTGTCGTCGATCACGCCTTCACGCTGGAGAATCTCCGCGATGTCTTTCATGCCAGCCCGCGCCGGAATGTTGACGATCCTGTCTTCCTGCAGCGGTCCCGGCGCCTCGATCTTCTGCTTGCCGTAGATGTAGATTCCGCCAACGCCCAGCATCCCGATCAGCACGAGTGTGATAATCGCGTTGCCGGCTATCACCATCGGGCTGCGGGCGCGCGCGGAGCGCTTCGGCGGCGGCGGCACCTGTTCGGGTTCGAGTGCGGCACGCGGGCTGCGCGGAGAAATGGGCGGCCTCTCAGTCATCGATGTAACCTGATCCTGTCGGTTCAATCGCGGCCAGCGAATTCGTTGCCCCGGCCAACAGCATACGCCCGCAACATTTCCAAGAAAACCTGCCGCAACGGGATGCAAATGTCAGAAACGGACCACTAGGATTTAGCATCGAATGCGGCGAAACGGTGGATTCGTTCCCGTTACGCGTTAATCAACTACGCGCCGCACGATCACGGACGCGTTTGTGCCGCCGAATCCGAACGAGTTCGACAGAGCGGTATTGATTTCCCGTTGTCGCGCCTTGTGCGGGACGAGATCGATCGCGCTTTCCACCGAGGGATTATCGAGATTGATCGTCGGCGGTGCGATGTTATCGCGAATCGCAAGGATGCTGAAAATCGCTTCAACCGCACCGGCCGCACCGAGGAGATGACCGATCGACGATTTGGTCGACGACATCGAAATCCTTGACGCGGCATTGCCGAGCAGACGCTCCACTGCGCCCAGTTCGATTTCATCGCCGACCTGCGTCGACGTGCCATGGGCATTGATATAGTCGATATCCGACGCGGAGATCCCTGCGCGCTTCATCGCCGCGCTCATGCTGCGATATGCGCCGTCACCGTCCGGCGATGGCGAGGTGATGTGATAGGCGTCTCCCGACAGTCCGTAGCCGCTCACCTCGGCATGGATTCTGGCGCCGCGCCGCCGTGCATGTTCGTACTCCTCGAGCACAACGATACCGGCGCCCTCTCCCATCACGAATCCGTCGCGATCCTTGTCGTAGGGGCGCGAGGCTTTCCGGGGCGTGTCGTTGAAACCAGTGGACAGCGCGCGCGCCGCGCAGAAGCCCGCCATGCCGATGCGGCAGACCGGCGATTCCGCGCCGCCCGCCACCATGACATCGGCGTCGCCGAGCGCGATCAGGCGGCTGGCATCGCCGATCGCATGTGCGCCGGTCGAACAGGCCGTCACCACCGCGTGGTTCGGTCCCTTCAAACCATGTTCGATCGATACGTAACCCGAAGCAAGGTTGATCAGGCGTCCCGGGATGAAGAACGGCGACACCTTGCGCGCTCCCCGCTCCTTCATCAGGACCGCGGTGTCGGCGATTCCCGAGAGGCCGCCGATGCCCGAACCGATCAGGCTGCCGGTTGCGCAACGATCCTCCTCGGTCGCCGGATGCCAGTTCGCGTCGTCGAGCGCCTGCTTCGCGGCACTCATCGCGAAGATGATGAAGTCGTCGACCCTGCGCTGGTCCTTCGGCTCCATCCACTGGTCGGGATTGAAGGTTCCATCGGTCCCGTCGCCGCGCGGAACGACGCAGGCGATTCGGCACGGCAGGTCGGTCGTATCGAAGGTCTCGATCTGCTTCGCGCCGCTCTCACCGCCGAGGATTCGTTTCCAGGTCGGCTCGACGCCGCAGCCCAGCGGCGACACCATGCCCATACCCGTGACGACGACGCGCCTCATTGAAAAACTCCAGCCTCCTTGCCAGCCATAAGGAAAAGCCGGTGGACCGTTCGGCCACGGTCCGTCCGGCTTCATCAAGACCGCGCGAGAGCGTCAGCTTTTCGCGTTCTTCTCGAGGAACTTGGTGGCATCGCCAACGGTCAGAATCGTCTCTGCCGCGTCGTCGGGAATTTCGCAGCCAAACTCTTCCTCGAAGGCCATCACGAGTTCGACAGTATCGAGACTGTCGGCGCCGAGATCGTCGATGAAGCTGGCATTATCGACAACTTTCTCGGGCTCTACGCCAAGGTGCTCGACCACGATCTTCTTAACCCGCTCGCCAATCTCGCTCATTATTAAACCTCGCGTTGTTCAATTGGACCCGACTGCAAAACGAGTCATTGTGGAGCGTTAACTCGTCACGTTTCTGTCGCTATCGCAGTCGTGTAGAATTCGGTCTGTTCCGCCTTGAGCGGGTGCGGACCGGCAAACGACGGCGGCCTCCGCACCGCCAATATACAGGGTTTCAAATTCCTGCAATGGCGTTCTTCGCCCACCCGTTATTCGTCCGGTTATCACACATCGAAAGCTTTGACTACAAGCCCCGGCGGATGGGCCAAAAACCCCTCAAATCATTGCCATTCCGCCGTTGACATGAATGGTCTGTCCGGTCACGTACGCCGCTTCGTTCGAGCTCAGATAGACCGCCGCCGCGGCGATATCCTCCGGCGTCCCCAGCCTCGCCGCCGGGACTTTCGTCAATATCGCCTCGCGCTGCTTGTCGTTCAGCGCGTCGGTCATCGGCGTTGCGATAAATCCGGGTGCAATACAGTTTGCCGTCACCCCCCGCTTCGCATATTCCGCACCCAGCGTCTTGATCATGCCGATCAGCCCCGCCTTCGATGCGGTGTAATTCCCCTGGCCCGGATTGCCGGTTACGCCGACCACCGAGGTGATCGCGATGATGCGGCCGAAGCGCTTGCGCATCATCAGTTTGGTCGCGGCGCGGGCCAGACGGAACGTCGCGGTCAGATTGATCCGAATGACATCATCCCAGTCCTCGTCGCGCAACTGCACGAACAGGTTGTCCCGCGTGACGCCGGCGTTGGCGACGAGGATGTCGACCTGCCCCATGGCCTTCTCGGCATCGGGCACCAGCGCCTCGACCTCGGCCGTCTCGGACAGGTTGCAGGGCAGCACATGGACCCGCTCGCCAAGCGAGCCTGCCAGCGCTTCCAGCACCTCGCGCCGGGTGCCGGAAATTGCGACCGTTGCGCCCTGCGCATGCAGCGCCTTCGCGATGGCGCCTCCGATGCCACCGGTCGCGCCGGTCACGAGCGCGGTCCTGCCGCTCAAATCGAACATCGCGTCCTCCCTGTCTCGCTTATGCCGACCGCGCGGCGTCGAGCGCTTCCCTGGCCGGCGCGATATCGTTCGGTCCGCCGACGGCTACGCCGACAGCCCCATCCGCGATGCGCTTGACCAGCCCGCTCAGAACCTTGCCGGCTCCGATCTCGAAAAAGCGCGTTACTCCGTGTCCTGCCATATAGGCAACCGACTCGCGCCAGCGTACGGTCCCTGTGACCTGCTCGACAAGGCGACGGCGAATCTCATCCGGACTCGTAATAGGCGCAGCCAGCACGTTGGATACGACCGGCGCGGCCGGCGCGTTGATGGTTACGTCCGCCAACGCCTCCGCCATGACATCGGCTGCGGGCTGCATCAGCTTGCAGTGAAACGGCGCGGACACCGGCAGCAGCATCGCGCGCCTGGCGCCCCGGCTCTTGGCGATCTCGACCGCACGGTCGACCGCCGCCTTGTCGCCCGACACGACGACCTGGCCGCCCCCGTTATCGTTCGCGGCCTGGCAGACCTGACCCTGCGCGGCTTCGTCGGCGACCGCCACGGCGGCCTCGTAGTCGAGACCCAGCAGCGCGGCCATCGCGCCGACACCGACCGGAACCGCCTTCTGCATGGCAAGACCACGCGTCCGCAACAGTCGCGCCGTGTCGGCTATGCTCAGGCTTCCCGCAGCCGCCAGAGCCGAGTATTCCCCGAGCGAATGTCCGGCCACGAAGGCGGCATCGCGAGCCACCGAAAATCCCGCCTCGGCCTCGAGCACGCGGAGCGCAGCGATGGAGACCGCCATCAATGCCGGCTGGGCGTTCTCCGTCAGTTGCAGGGTTTCGGCGGGTCCGTCCCAAATGACAGTGGTCAGTTTCTCGCCGAGAGCGGCATCCACTTCGTCGAAAACGGCTTTTGCGACCGGAAAAGCCTCGGCGAGGGCCTTGCCCATGCCCACGGCCTGAGACCCCTGGCCGGGAAAGGTAAATGCCGCCGTCATTCGATTGCCCCCTTGAATCCGGGGCGAGAGACACCGCAAGCCGGATGATGTCAAGACAGGCGCGCGAATGCCGATTCGGACGAAACCGGTAAGCGAGGAACCGGACCGCTTCCCTTGCCTTTGGGCCGAAATCCGTATAAGTCCGCGCCATCCGTGGATCCCGGCCGGGAGCTGAACGGACGGTCCCAGCAATTTCACCTGCCCAATTTCACGTTGTCAGGCGATATTGATGCGGCAGGGCCTGTCGGCCCGTCGTCCCGTGCTTCCGCCTTCTGAGCTTATCCCGAGTCCTTTCCGAAGGTCTCGAAGGGCTTGCCGCCGGGGTTCGCGCCAACGTTTAGGAAAGGACATCCATGCCTCTCTATGAGCATGTTTTTCTCGCGCGTCAGGATGCGAGTTCCCAGCAGGTCGAGGAACTGACCAACCAGATCACCGGCGTGATCACCGGATTGGGCGGCAAGGTCACCAAGACCGAGAACTGGGGAGTTCGCTCGCTCACCTATCGCATGAAGAAGAATCGCAAAGCGCATTTCGTGCTGCTCAACATCGACGGCCCCGCCGCAGTGGTCAACGAGATCGAGCGCCAGGAACGCATCCACGAGGATGTCATCCGTTATCTGACCGTGCGCGTCGAGGAACACGAGGAAGGCCCCTCGGCGATGATGCGCAAGGCCGATCGCGACCGTGAGCGCGACGATCGCGGTGGATTCCGGGGTGACCGCGAAGGCGGCGGTTTCCGCGGCGACCGCGGTCCGCGCCGTCCGCGCGACGATGCCAGCGCAGTGGTTGAGGAGTAAGAATCATGGCTGATGCAGGTGCACGCCGTCCGTTTTTCCGCCGCCGCAAGACCTGCCCGTTCACGGGTTCGAATGCGCCGAAAATCGACTACAAGGATTCCAAGCTGCTGATGCGTTACGTCTCCGAGCGCGGCAAGATCGTGCCGAGCCGCATCACGGCGGTATCCGCCAAGAAGCAGCGCGAGCTCGCGCGTGCGGTCAAGCGCGCGCGCTTCCTCGGGCTGCTTCCTTACGTCATTCGCTAATCCGGCGAGCGGCGGCTTTTACGCCGCCGCCCGTCATCTTTCATAAGGTTTCCGGGTCATTTCCGGTCGCCGATGGTTGGGGTTCAAAAATGAACCTCTAACCGCTCGAAGGGAGCGGGACAGCTGATGATTATAAACCTCCTCATCGCAGCCGCAGCCGGCTGCGCTTCGGCGCTGATGTTCGCCTCGATCATTTCGGGAGCGCTCATCTCGCTGCTGCTGTTCTATCTTGCCCCGCTGCCGCTGATGGTCGCGGCGATGGGATGGGGACCGACCAGCGCGGCGATCGGCGGCGCTCTGGCCGGCGTCAGCCTGGGCGCCATGTTCGGCCCGCCCTATTCGGCTGCCTTCGTGCTGACAGTCGCGCTGCCGTCGTGGTGGCTGGGGCACCTGGTCCTGCTCGGCCGCCCGGTCGCGGCGGATGCGCCGCCGGACGGGACGGCCGCAGCGCCGGCGGGAGCGCCACCAATCGACTGGTATCCGCTCGGACGCATTCTGGTCTGGCTCGCGTGCTTCGCCGCCCTGACCACGACCGCCGCCCTGCTCACGCTCGGCACCGACGCATCGACGATTACAGAGACGCTGCGTCACGGGTTGCTGCGCATCGCCAACGTTCAAGACACCGGATCAGGCGATCGGGCTTCCGAAGTCGTCGACGCGTTTGTGGCGATCGCGCCTGCCGCCGCAGCCACGATTGCGATGACGACGCTGACGCTCAATGTGTGGCTCGCGGCCAAGGTCACCGCCACCTCCGGCCGGCTGCGACGCCCCTGGCCTGACATGAAGACAATAACGCTTCCGCCGATGGTGCTGGTTGCGATGACGGTGGCGCTGGCGCTGTGCTTCGTCGGCGGACTGCCGGCGATCCTGGCCCAGATCGTCACCGCGTGCCTGATGATGGCGTATGCGCTTATGGGTTTCGCCGTGCTGCACACGATCACCCTCGCGCAACGCGCTCGCGGACTGTGGCTGACCTGTGTTTACGCGGTCGTGCTGGCGTTTATCTGGCCGGTGATCGCCATCGTGGGTATCGGCATCGCCGATGCGATTTTCGGTTTTCGCCAACGCTACATGCAGCGGCACATGCCTCCGCCGCTCGTACCTCGATCGTGAATTCAACACAAACGCGCTTACTCCGAACAAGGGGATCGAACATGGAAATCATTTTGCTGGAACGCGTGGCCAAGCTCGGCCAGATGGGCGATGTCGTGAAGGTGAAGGATGGTTTCGCCCGCAACTTCCTTCTCAAACGCGGCAAGGCCCTGCGTGCGACCGCCGACAACCGCGCCAAATACGACGGCATGAAAGCCGAGCTGGAAGCCAACAATATCAAGGCCAAGGGCGAAGCCGCGAAAGTCGCCGAGAAGATCGACGGCCGCGACATCGTCATCATCCGCCAGGCCTCGGAGACCGGTCAGCTGTTTGGTTCGGTCACGGTACGCGACATCGTGGCCGCGCTGGCCGCGGATGGCATCACCGTCAACCGACCCCAGGTCTGGCTTGATGCGCCGATCAAGGCGATCGGGCAGCAGAAGCTGACGGTCGCGGTCCATCCCGAAGTTGAAGCTTATATCACGGTGACCGTCGCCCGCAGCGCCGACGAGGCCGAGCGCATCAAGCGTGGCGAGGACATCAGCACCCGGCAGGAGGATCGCGACGCCGCCGCGGAAGCGATCGCCGCTGCCGGCGAATTCTTCGATCCGGAAGCGCAGCATGACGACGTCGCCGAAACCGAAGAAGAGCCGAGCGCCGAGGAAAAATAAATCAGGCGCGGGTTTGGTGTAGGCGGAATCAGCAACCGTCATGCCGGACAGCACCGGTTCACAAAGCAAAACGGCCGGCACGCACAGTGCCGGCCGTTTGATTGTTAGCGGTTATCGCCTTTTCTAGCGAAGCACGTCCTTGGGCTTGACCCGAGCAGAAATACTGTTCGCCTGACGATAACCGTCAAACCAAAATCATGGAGCCTCACTTCTGAGTCTATCAGAAACGAGGCTCCAACCTTCAGACCTTGAGCGGCTCCTTCGAGATACCGTCGCCGGGCTTGGGCTTGCGCTTGCGGGCGCCGCCCGGAAGGTTCTCGGGCCTGGGCGTGACCGGCTCCTCGACAAACTCGAAACCGATCTTCTCGAGATCCACGCCCGCGACTGCTTCGTCCTTGACCACAACGACGCGGACATGGCCGCCGCCCTTGAGCTTGCCGAACAGCACTTCGTCCGCCAGCGGCTTCTTGATGTGCTCCTGGATCACCCGCGCCATTGGCCGGGCGCCCATCTGCTCGTCATACCCATGCTCGATCAGCCAGGCCTTGGCGGAGTCGGAGAGCTCGATCGTCACGAAGCGATCAGCCAGTTGGGCTTCGAGCTGAAGCACGAACTTCTCAACCACCATGCCGATCACCTCGGTGCTGAGATGGCCGAACGAGACGGTGGCATCGAGCCGGTTGCGGAACTCAGGCGAGAACTGCCGGTTGATGGCTTCGCGATCGTCCCCTTCCCGCTTATTGCGCGTGAAGCCGAACGCGGCCTTGGCCATGTCAGAGGCGCCTGCGTTGGTGGTCATGATCAGGATCACGTTACGGAAGTTGACCTGCTTGCCGTGGTGATCGGTGAGCCGGCCGTGGTCCATGATCTGCAACAGCACATTGTAGACATCCGGGTGTGCCTTCTCGATTTCGTCGAGCAGCACCACGGAATGCGGATGCTGATCGACGCCATCGGTCAGCAGGCCGCCCTGATCGAAACCGACATAGCCGGGAGGCGCGCCGATCAACCGCGAAACGGTGTGCCGCTCCATGTATTCGGACATGTCGAAGCGTAGCAGCTCGACGCCAAGCGCCTCCGCAAGCTGTTTTGCGACCTCGGTCTTGCCGACGCCGGTCGGGCCGGAGAACAGGTAGGAGCCGATCGGCTTCTCCGGTTCGCGCAGTCCGGCGCGCGCCAGCTTGATCGACGCCGTCAAGGCTTCGATCGCGCGATCCTGACCGAACACGACGCGTTTGAGCGTCTGCTCGAGATGCTTGAGAACCTCGGCATCGTCCTTCGACAGGCTCTTGGGCGGAATCCGGGCCATGGCCGCGATCGTGGTCTCGATTTCCTTGATCCCGATCGTCTTCTTGCGCTTGTTCTCGGAAACCAGCATCTGCGCCGCGCCGGACTCGTCGATCACGTCGATCGCCTTGTCGGGCAGCTTGCGGTCGTGAATGTAGCGCGACGACAGCTGCACCGCCGCCTCGATGGCATCGTTGGTGTACTTCAGCTTGTGATAATCCTCGAAGTACGGCTTCAGTCCCTTCAGGATGGCGATCGCATCCTCGACCGACGGTTCGTTGACGTCGATCTTCTGGAACCGGCGCACCAGCGCGCGGTCCTTCTCGAAGTGCTGCCGGTATTCCTTGTAGGTGGTCGAACCCATGCAGCGGATCGTTCCCGACGCCAGCGCCGGCTTGAGCAGGTTGGACGCGTCCATCGCGCCGCCGGAGGTCGCACCGGCGCCGATCACGGTGTGGATCTCATCGATGAACAGAACCGCACTCGGATGCGCTTCGAGTTCTTTGAGTACCTGCTTCAACCGTTCTTCGAAGTCGCCGCGATAGCGGGTGCCGGCCAGCAGCGTTCCCATGTCGAGCGAGAAGACGGTCGAGGCCGCCAGCACCTCGGGAACCTCGCTATCAACGATGCGCTTCGCCAGGCCTTCCGCGATCGCGGTCTTGCCGACGCCGGCGTCGCCGACAAAGAGCGGGTTGTTCTTCTGGCGGCGGCACAGCACCTGGATCGCTCTGTTGATCTCGGCGTTCCGCCCGATCACCGGATCGATCTTGCCGTCGCGCGCTTTCTTGTTGAGGTTGACGCAGTAGGTTTCGAGCGCATCGCCCTTCTTCTTGGCGTCGTCGCCGCTCTTGGTTTCGGTCTCTTCATCGACGCCGCGCACCGGACGCGCCTCGGACACGCCGGGACGTTTGGCAATGCCATGGCTGATGTAGTTCACCGCGTCATAGCGCGTCATATCCTGCTCCTGCAGGAAATAAGCGGCGTGGCTTTCGCGCTCCGCGAAGATCGCGATCAGCACGTTGGCGCCTGTCACCTCCTCGCGGCCGGACGACTGCACATGGATCACCGCACGCTGGATGACGCGCTGGAAGCCGGCTGTCGGCTTGGCATCGTCGGAGGCGTCCGCCACCAGATTCTCGAATTCGGTTTCGAGATAGTTCACCAGGCTGCCGCGCAGCTTGTCGAGATCGACGCTGCAAGCCCGCATCACCGCTGCGGCATCTGAATCGTCCACCAGCGACAATAAAAGGTGCTCGAGCGTGGCATACTGGTGATGCCGCTCATTTGCGATTGCGAGCGCCCGATGCAGGGATTGTTCCAGGCTTTGAGAAAAAGTTGGCATTCCGCGTCCTCTAGGGTCTCTTGGCCATCATGATCGCCATCGCCCTGTCAGGCAACAACAACCTTCGACAATGATATAGTAATACACTACCCGAGGGGAAGTGCCGGTCCAGCGCAGAAATCGTATCGAGGTTGTTCCGAGTTTCGCAAGTCGCCCGAATGAACGACGCGCGGATCGCGAACCCCACGCGGGCTCGCCTCCACCAAAATTCCGCCGAGTGCGCGAGGATTCGTTTCGATTTCGCGGAACGGGAGCGGCTATTTTTTTTCCATCACGCATTGCAGCGGATGCTGGTGCTTGCGCGCAAAATCCATCACCTGCGTCACTTTGGTCTCGGCAATCTCATAAGTGAACACGCCGCATTCGCCTATGCCGTGATGGTGGACGTGCAGCATGATCTGGGTGGCGGCCTCGACATCCTTCTGAAAGAACTTCTCAAGGACATGAACGACGAATTCCATTGGGGTGTAATCGTCGTTCAATATCAGCACGCGGTAGAGATTGGGACGTTTGGTCTTCGGTTTGACCTTGGTGATGACCGCACCGGCCGGATCATCCCGACCATCGGCACGACCTTCGTCGTCACTCATCCGCGTTGCAGAAGAAAAACGGACATCCGCCACACGCAGCATGGACGTTCCAGATGTCTGAATGGCTGGCAGCTTCAACATGGCTCAAGCGTTCGATATCTCCGCGGGATCAACAACGGCCAGCGGACAAAGCCTCCCGGCGGCCGTCAATCCAGGCAAGTTTCACGGCCGCTGGCGTCCGGATCGCCATCGGCTGGGTGTTCGAATGCATTAAGTATGGGTCGGTATTCGGCTCACCGCAAGATCACAATCGAGGCCGAAATAGCCCTCCGGCGCGAAGCCAGGATTAACGAGTTCCTGCCGACCTCGGAAAATCATCGATATGACGCTTTAACCTCCATTCACGACGATGGCGATCTTCCGGCCCGTCCTCGCAATTTGTGCGGCTATTTACCTGCTTTCTCAGGACAACTTTACCACCCATTTAGCCCTGCGGCTCGAAATGCGGCTGAAACCAACGGATCGGTGACAGCCATGTCTGGGACCTCAATTCGCAAACAGATTCGCAGTTCGGCTACCTGCTTTGGTCGAGACCTGCGAGGTAATATAGCACCAATTTTTGCAATCGCCCTCCTGCCGATACTCGGCTTCGTCGGGGCCGCCGTCGACTACACCCGGGCCAATGCGGCGCGCTCCTCAATGCAGGCCGCGATGGATTCGGCGGTACTGATGGTCTCAAAGGACGCCGCGGCCAGCCCGACCATGACGTCTCAGCAGATCACGGACGCCCTGCAGAAATATTTTTCAGCGCTTTATCATGACGGCAATGCATTTGGTGTCACGGTGAGTGCCGTCTACACACCGAGCACCTCAACGGCGGCGGCAACGATTCTCGCTTCCGGGCATGGCGCTATCAAAACCGACTTCATGAAGGTCGCGGGTTTTCCGCAGCTCACTTTCGGAACCAGTTCCACATCGACCTGGGGCAATTCGCGGATGCGCGTCGCGATGGTGTTGGACAACACCGGATCGATGTCGTCCAATGGCAAGATGTCCGCGCTTCAGACCGCTGCGAAGGACATGATCGATTCTCTATCCGCGTTCGCCAAAACCACCGGCGACGTCTATATTTCGATCGTTCCGTTCGCAAAGGACGTCAACGTTGGAACATCCAACATCAATGCAGCATGGATCAACTGGTCCGAATGGCTTGGCGAACCTCCGATTCTCGACACCACGAAAACGGGTTCCAAGCCGAGCAACTGGAACACCACCATTGCCAACTCAAACTGCCCGTTTACGAACAGCAATCAGGGCTTCACGTGCATGGATCGACCTGCGACTTTGAGCGGGGCGAAGAGCACAAGCACGATTCCATCGAGCGGAACCTACGCCGGCTACATCTGTCCCAGCGTCGATAGCGGCAAGAAAATTCCCGGCAAGACAGGCGTTTTCTACAACGGCTGCTACACGACGGTGACGACGCCGGGTCAAACCATCGCCACAGGCTCGGGCGCAAGTTGCGGATCGACCAGCAACTGCTCGTGCTCGGGGTGGGGCAGCAACAAGGTTTGCAGCACGCCGACCACCTACTCGCACCTTTGGCGTGGCGATGGTACCGCGGCAACGGCGGCGGCCGCCCCGCAGCCCTCGGCCGCGCAATCCGCCGGCGGCTGGACAGGTTGCGTCAACGACCGCGACCAGGACTACGACATTTCAAATGTCGCGCCCTCCACCGTCGTGGGTGTTGATACAGCGCCCTCCACGAAGTTCTATGCCGAGCAGTGGACCGACTGTCTTCCGGCCACGATCACGCCCATGAGTTCTCAGTGGAGCGACCTGAAAGACCAGATCGATGCGATGACCCCCAGCGGAAACACCAACCAGAGCATCGGCCTTGCCTGGGGCTGGCAGTCCCTCAGCACGACGAACGGCCCGATCGCCGCTCCCATCAAGGACACGACGCACATCTATCAGGACTACATCGTCCTCTTGTCCGATGGTCTGAACACGCAGAACCGCTGGTACACGAGCGCGTCGAGCATCGATACGCGGCAAGCCTCGTTATGCCAGAAGGTCAAGGATGCCGGCGTGACCGTGTTCACGATCCAGGTCAATATCGGCAGCAAGGATCCCACGTCGACAGTGCTGCAGAACTGCGCCAGCAATGGCAATTTTCAAATGATCACGTCGTCTACCCAGACAGCTGACGCGTTCCAGAACATTCTCACGCAAATCTCGCAGCTTCGCATCGCGAAGTAGCCTGCGCGACGATCAAAAAAAGCCCGGCCACACTGGCCGGGCTTTTTCATTTGGGGATAATCCTGCGATATCAGCGAGCGGCCGGGACGAACTTCGCGGCAAAATCCTCGAACGGCTTGAAGGTCTGCTTGGCGAGATCAGCGTAAAGCTCGCCGATCTTCTGCGACTCCGCAACGAACGTCTCGTAGGTCTTCTTGGCGTATTCGGTCTGCGCCTCCACGACCTTGTCCAGCGATCTCACGCCGGCGAGTTTCTCGGTGAATGCGTTGCCGTCTTCCAATGACTTCCGCGTGTAGTCGCTGAACGCCAGGGCGATCGCCTGAACGCCTTTCTGGAAGCTGCCCGCCGCTGCGACTGCGGCGTCGAGTTGCTCTTTTCCGTGCTGCTGAACTTCGTCGATCTTCATCATGATGGATTCCTCACCGGGGTTGGTAATACGAGCCGGGGACATCCGGCCTCTCGACATCAGATATAATGCACTGCACAATAAAAGCAACTGTTTTTGTGCGACGCACAATCGGCGATTCGACGCAAATCAGACAGATGCCATCAAGGGTTGCTTAACCTTTTGGAAACTCCGCCCCCCTAGGCTGAATTCCGGTATCCTGGGCGTTCCGGTGGAAGATCAAAAAAACACCGTTGAACCAGGCTCTTAGCCAGAACGGCAAACCTGATCTGCCACCTCGCCTTGAGACCGGGTTCGCGCTGCACGCTCAGATCAGAGTGTCGGGCACAATTTTGCCTCACGAACCGGTGACTAAAGTCGAAAAATGGGGACGGGGACGTTCATGCTTCGCACAACCTTGGCTTCCGCCCGCGTCATGCGAGCTGGCGCATTCGGACTGGCAGCGATCGCCGCCGTTGTTTTTACGACCGACCACGCCGACGCACGCCGCGCCCGTCATCACCATCGCCATCACGCTCACCACGAGGCGCGGCAAAGCTACAATCCGCGTTTTGCCTCGATCGTCGTCGACGCCAATTCGGGCGAGACGCTTTCATCCACAAATCCCGACAGTCTTCGTCATCCGGCATCGCTGACCAAGATGATGACGCTCTATCTGCTGTTCGAGCGCCTGGATTCGGGGAAGATGACTCTCGACACCGAAATGCCGGTCTCGGCGCACGCCGCGGCACAGGATCCGACGAAGCTCGGTTTGCGGCCGGGTCAGACCATCCGCGCCGAGGACGCCATCAAGGGGCTGGTGACGAAATCCGCCAACGACGCAGCAGTTGTAATCGCCGAAGCGATCGGCGGCGACGAAGGCGACTTCGCCAGGATGATGACGCGGAAGGCGCGCGCGCTCGGCATGACCCGAACGGTCTATCGCAACGCGTCAGGTCTTCCCGACGACGACCAGGTCACCACTGCACGGGACCAGGCAACACTTGGCCGTGCATTACAGGACCGCTTTCCGCGCTATTATCGCTACTTCGCGACAAGGTCGTTCACGTTCCGCGGCCGCACCATTCGCGGTCACAATCATCTGCTCGGCAGCGTCGATGGCGTCGACGGCATCAAGACGGGATATATCCGTGCGTCCGGCTTCAATCTCGTCACCAATCTGAAGCGCGGCAATCGCCATCTGGTGGGCGTCGTCCTCGGAGGCCGCAGCAGCGGTTCGCGCGATGCGACCATGCGCAGCCTGCTGGCCGAAAATCTCGACAAGGCCGCGACGCACCGGACAGTCGCCGCCATTACCGAGAGCAACACAGCCGACGCCAATGCGAGGGTAGCCGAGGATCAGGCGCGCTCACGGCCCACGGAAATGACGCAGGTCGACGGCGCGATCCAGACTGCGTCGGCTCCGCCCGAACCCGTCGCGCTGCCGCCTGAACGTCCCACCCGTCTGGCCCGCTCACTGATAGCAGCCTCGACCGCCGCTCTGCCTGCGAAGCGGACCAGGTCCGAGCCCGCTCCGTTGACCAGCGGAGTCATCGCGACCCAACCGATCGACGCCGTTCCCGGCTCGACCGAACCGATGAAACCGGTGCGGGTGAAGACGGTACAGGTCAGGGCCGGATCGGTCAGGTTGGCCTCGGCCGAGCCGACGGCAGCGGTGCCGCCGGTCGACGGCGCCACCGGAACCGCTCGCGACATAGCGCCGGAAACATCGGGTTCTGTCGGAACGCGAGCCAGCATGCCGCCGCAGCCCGCCAACTTCGGCACCGGACAAGGCATCCTGGGCGTGCTGCCGGC
>NZ_MKRN01000179.1:41276-41771 GCF_001896955.1 Nitrobacter sp. 62-13
AAGCCATTCAGCAGAACGGCGCGGTAAAGCCGGTGGCGACGCATTCGGGCTGGATCATACAGGTCGGCGCGCTGGAAACCGAGAGCGAGGCCCGCGAGCGTCTCGATGCGGCGCGAGGCCGCGCCCGCGGCGTGCTCGGCAAGGCCGATCCCTTCACCGAACCCGTCGGCAAGGGCAACAAGAAGCTGTACCGCGCCCGCTTCGCCGGGCTCGATCGCGATGAAGCCGAAGCGGTGTGCCGCACCCTGAAGCGTTCAGACCTGCCCTGCATCACGATCAAAAACTGATCGCGGCGCCCGCGCCGCGCTACAGGATTTTCGAGCAAGCGTGGCCGGGTCTTTCCCGGCCATTTCGTTGGGGACGCCCAAAATCCTGCGCGCGTGATAACCGATCGCGTTCCAGGCCCCGCGCAGGCGCGTCGTCAAAAACGCACCAACCCCCCGCCCTGCAAACCACTCGTCAAGAATTCGCGGATAGAGTGGACCGCAACGATCA
>NZ_MKRN01000180.1:0-13156 GCF_001896955.1 Nitrobacter sp. 62-13
AATCGCATCTTTGCGCCGGTTTTTCACGCGAAACTGGCATTTGAGTCACACTCCAGCGATATGTGAGTCACATTGCCGCAAGAAGTCGGAGCGAATTGCTTCGAGAAAAACTTTCACGACGAGCGCTTTGCAGCTTTCCGCTCCAGCCACTTGCGTTCGATCCAGCCGAGCATCCGCGCCATCGGTTTTTGCAGAAACGTCAGATCCTGCGCGATCAGGATGAGTCCCAGCGGCAACATCCAAAGCCCCAGCACCGGCAGAAAGCTGAAGATGCCGCCGGCGATCAGCAGCATCGCCACCGGAACGCGGACCAGCCGGGATGACAACGACGGCTTGCGCACCCACCCTATGAAGTTCGCCAGCCATGGCGGCATTTTGTCTTCGAACCATGCAAAATGCCGGTCCAGTTCCGCTCGGTGATAATCGCTCACTGTTTGCTCCGTGACGGGAAGATGTTGATCGGTCACAGCACGACAACGCGGCGGGATGTCGCGCAAACAGGCCACCGTACGGGTCCAATCACTGCCGGCGGACGCGCCGGCTTTCGGCTTAGAAACCGAACGTCCAGACGATGCACACCACCGCCAGCGTCAGAAGCGTGCTGAGCGTCCAGCCGATGGCATAGTTGGCCTCCTCGGGCACGACCCCGCGCATGTCCTCGGCCGGGACGCCGTGGGTCGGACGCCAAAGGCGCAAATCGGTCATGACAACCTCCCTCGCGGACATTGCCGCAGGGATTCAATGATCAATGCCGAGGGGAGTTCCACCACCGAAACGCATCCGGCGTGGCTTGACGCCGTCCCCCGCAACCGTCATGCGTATCGCGTCAGTCGGCCGGACGGCCGCTCCTGCTCCGGCCGAAAGGCTTGCGGGAGAGGAAAGTCCGGGCTCCATCGACATGCGGTGCCGGATAACATCCGGCGGGGGCGACCCTAGGGAAAGTGCCACAGAGAACGAACCGCCTTCTCTTCGGGGAAGGTAAGGGTGAAAAGGTGCGGTAAGAGCGCACCGCGTCTCCGGCGACGGAGACGGCATGGCAAACCCCACCGGGAGCAAAACCGAATAGGGACAGCATCGCGAGAGGTTCGCCTCGGCGATAACATCGCAGGGCCGTGTCGGGCTCGCTGTTCGGGTAGGTTGCACGAGGCAACGTGCAAACGTTGTCCCAGAGGAATGGCCGTCACGTATCGCGCGCCGCAAGCACGCGGTGCCCTACAGAACCCGGCTTACAGGCCGGCTGATATGTTCGCGAAGCTCGCGTCAACAAAACGCGTTCGACTGTGAAGACTGTCGATGAGGGGTTCGGCGCAGCCACGCCGGACCCCTCGCCATTTTCAGAAAATCACAGCAGACCGCTTGCGAATGTCAAATTCCGCTCTGCGCGCCGCTACTCGTCATCGTCGTCGTGGCGGTGGGAACGGCTCGTTCTGCCGCCGAGTGATCCCGTCACCGCAGGCTCGCGCCCGGCATAGGTACCGCGCCCGGCGCGCGCCGCAACCTCTTCACCGGAGACCGCCGCCGGCTTGCAGATCGCGCGCCCGCTCGCGCGGCGCATCAGATCAACATGGATGTGATTGTAGTGATAGACGTTCGCCCCCGGCGCCAGCACCGTGGTGAAGCGCTGACAGGCTGTTCCTTCCACATCCCGCAGGAAACCCTGCTCTTCCGGCAATCCCTTCCAGCCATGCTGCACGGAAACGTATCGCCCATCCGCCAGCGTGAATCCCGCGATATCCAGCGCGTTGCCGAAGGCGTGCTCGGAGATATGCGCATGCGGGTTACCGTTCATTCCGCGGCAGGAATAGGCGGAGATCTGCTTGATTTCGACGACGCGCGCACCGAACCAGCGCATCGCCGCCGGCTGGACTGCATCGGCGAACCAGCGATCGAGCGCCGAGACGATCGGACAGGCAAGCGTGGCGGCCGGCTTCACGGCGACAGGCCCAACCGCGCTGGTGATGGTCCCGCGCGCAGGTCCAAGGCGCGGCAGCGAATCCTGTTGCGACGAACCTGGCGCAGGCGTTGCTGGATATGCGGACGATCGCTCGCCGCCATAGAGCCGGGATGAGGATTGGGATTGCGAGCCCGGATAGGGTTGCGCGTAACCGTCGTCAGACGGATAGGACGATGCGCGATCCGCACCCAGCGTACCTTCCGGCGGCAGGTCGACCCCGTCTTCAACAGGACGCACGCCGGGCGCAGCCAGCGAGACCGGACCGCTCGGGTTGCCGCCGTCAACGGGCTGACGAGCGGCTGTCTCAGGATACGGCGACGGCGTATATGACGGCCGTGCGATCGGCCAGCGCGGCTGATTGCGACCGACCGAGGCGGGAGGTCTGAGATCCTCGTCGGCAAAGCCGTAGGCCGGAGTTTCCCCGAGCGCCGAGACCTTCAGAGGAAATTCGGCGCCGCAGACGCCGGGGCCATTGATCGGACGGATGCGAACGAGATCGGCGCTTTCCCTGACCTCACCGGATTTCAGACAAGCGGCTTCGGCCTCGGCCCGCCACGGCTCGCGTTCCGCGGTCTGAAAAAAACCGCGCCCGCAACCTGCCAGCGACACAAGGACGACGGAGCCGACGAGATACAAGGCAACTCTGCGCGTCATCCGCGCAAGTTCTGCGAATTTATTTAAGGCTTCTTCAACGCGTTGTGTTCAGTGATTTTTAACCACCTTGCCGCGACGCACAATGGAAATGCCGGGAACGGGTGACGAGCTTCCCGCGTTACGACGGACCAATGGCGGTCAGGGAGGCCTCGCATGACTTTCGCCGGCCGCATGAGCATGGTGACCGCCTATATCGCGCTCGCCTTCGTCTGCGCGATCGTGCTGGGCGTTTTCTAGCGACCAGCACCCCCCGCATCTCGCGATTTTCGCGAGCCCCGACATTTTGCATTGGACATTGCCGCCGCAGCCGCGTGCGCTGGCCTCCATCGCCGGCTGCCTGTAGGTTCGTCGCGGGGTAATTTTTGTCGGGGAGCCAATGCGGCCTGCGTTCAAGCTCAAGACGATCCTGCTTGGTGCCGCTGTCCTGGCGGGGTCCTTCTTCGTCAGCCTCAAGGCCATGGACTGGTTGTCGCCCTCCAAACTCAACAAGCCCGTGCTTGCGACATTGCCGCCGCTGGCTGCCGTCACTCGCGCCTCGAGCATCATCGCCCCGATCACGATTCCGCTCGCCGTCATTCGCGATGCCGCCGACCGAGCCGCGCCGCGCAACTTCTCTGGCAAGGTCGACAACCCGGCCGCGCATATTCTTCAGAACGCGGACATCGGATGGACTGCGTCGCGCGGTGCGATGAGCGCCACAGGCGCAAACAACGTGCTGTCGCTGTCGACGCCGCTGAGCGGCACCCTCAAGGTCACGGGGTCGCTGTCGGCAGAGGCCCAAGGCGCGATCGGCAATGCGCTCGGAAGCCTGCTCGGCGGCAACGTCGCCAAGCAGATCGGACGCGTGAACATCAAGAACCTGAACGCCAACGCCGAAATCAAAGGCAATGTCGTAATGGCGGCCAGGCCCGTGCTGACCGCGAACTGGCGCATCAATCCGGAGATGAGCGCGCAAGTCCACCTCGGCGACACCAATCTTTCGGTCGCCGGCGCCCGCCTCAACGTCCCCTCGCAGGTCAAACCGGTCATCGACAGAGCCGTCAACGAACAGCTCGCGAGCCTGCAACAGCGCATCCGCAACGATCCGGTTCTGGAGCGCAGCGCGCGGCTGCAATGGGCGCAAATGTGCCGTTCGATTCCGTTGAAGGGGGCGGCCGGATTGCGCGATCTGTATCTCGAGTTGAAGCCGGTACGCGCCATCGCGGTTCAACCACGGATCGATGCAAGCAACCTCACGCTGACGCTCGGGGTCGAGGCCGAAACGCGGATCACCGGCACGGCGACCAAACCGGACTGTCCGTTCCCCGGGACGCTCGCCATCGTGCCGGCGATGCCGGGCAGGCTGAACATCGGCGTTCCGATCGACCTGCCCTTCACCGACATCAACAGGGTGATCGAGGCCCAACTCGCCGGCAAGACATTTCCCGAGGACGGCAGCGGCCCTGTCGGCGTCACTGTCAAACAGGCCAGCGTCGCTGCGGCCGGCGACCGCCTTCTGATTTCGCTGCTGGTCCATGCCACGGAGAAGAAAAGCTGGTTCGGTCTGGGCGGCGAGGCCACCGTCCACATCTGGGGTAAACCCGTGCTCGACCAGACCCGGCAGACATTGCGGCTGACCGATATCCGCCTCGCGGTCGAATCCGAGACGGCATTCGGCTTGCTTGGCGCCGCCGCCCATGCCGCCATGCCCTATCTGCAACGGGCCCTGGCCGAGAGGGCGACCATCGACCTCAAGCCGTTCGCATCGAGCGCGAGAGAGAAGATCGCGGAGGTCATCGCGGATATTCAGAAAAGCGAGGGCGGGGTCCGCGTCACGGCCGAGATCACGGACCTGAAACTCGCCGAC
Organism: Nitrobacter sp. 62-13; assembly: GCF_001896955.1. Lineage (GTDB taxonomy): Bacteria > Pseudomonadota > Alphaproteobacteria > Rhizobiales > Xanthobacteraceae > Nitrobacter. Next base: position 4,455 of record NZ_MKRN01000180.1, read on the forward strand.
CTCGCCTTCGATTCCAAAACCGTGCGCGTCATCGCCGAGGCGACGGGCGCCATGGACGTCGAGGTCAGGACGCTGCCGGCGCTATGAGGCGTGGTTCGCCCAGCGCAGAACGCGCCCGGTCAAAACCGGGCGCGTTGTCATTCCGCTCCGATCCGCCAACTACTCGGCGTATTTGAACTCCGGCATCGACTTCAGCTGATCCTTGGTTGCGCTGAACACGGCATGATCCGGATACCAAGGATTGGACTTCGCTGTCGTCGCTGTCGTCGTCGCGGGCGCCGACGTGGTCGAGCCGGTGGTGGTGCCGCCGGCCGGCGCTTTCGTCGTCGACGAGGCCGATGTCGAGGGCACCGGCGTATCGACGAACTTCAGCTTGTCGAAGGATACCGCGACGAGGCGCTCGCCGACGCCGAGGAACCCGCCAACGCCGATCACTGCTGCGTTGATCTTTCCGCTCTTGTTCAACAGCATGTCGCTGATCGATCCGAGCTTCTCGTTGGAGTCGTTATAGACGTTGAGGCCGATCATCTTCGACGAACGCCAGTCGCCATGATAGCCGGATTCTGACGAGGTAGCCGCCGGAGCGCTCATGGTGTTCGTCGTGCTGCCTGGCGTCTCTGCGACCGCCGCCGTCGCCAATAGCGCGGATCCGATCAATGCGACAGTGATATGCTTGGCAATCATCAGTGTACCTCCTTCGATTTTTGAAATCAGTAGCCAGAACACACAACCGGGGCAGTCGTTCCCCGGAACATTACGGCCGCTCAGTTCCCGGGCCCGGCGAGCGGATAACGCGCGAAGAATCCGAGTGGATTCGCGCGCGCAGCAGCGCGCTAAACGACGCGTGAATAAAGGCATCCGCGCCAACGGCGACAACGCATCGACGCCGCCGCTTCCGGACATGCGGAAGCGTGGTGATGCGACGGTATGTCCCAGCGCGGCGCCGGCCTTCAGGCCGCGATCGCACTCGGCTCGCTGTTGCTCTCGGCGAAGAACGCGACCGCTTCGAACTGATAGCCGCAGTGGGCGCACTGCCAGAGATACCAGGTCCGGCGAGGTTCATCCTCGAACCAGACCGGCGCGGCGATCGGATGGCCGCATTGCGCACAAGGATTTTGATGAGGCAAACAATCAGATACGGCAGCGACCATGACGCTTCTCCCATCTGCTTTGCGTTCGCGGATTTGCCGGGCTCGTTTCGTCACGAAATCCGCGAGCGCGATCCTAGACTCACGCTCGCGACAAATTTGCGACGTTTTCGAATGCGTCTTTATTTGTGATGCGAAATTGATCCCGGAGCGGGTGTGGGAGGCGGCGCCTGAAATTTCCTGTTTCCAGGGTTTACGGAACTTCGTGAGCCTTGCGTCCGGCCCGTCGATTTGCCACAGGAAAGTCGCGATTGTGGCGATAGACATCTAGGTTGGCTGTAAGGGGTATCGGTGATTTTGCGTCAATTTGCTCCGTTTCTTATTGTCGTTGTGCTGGCATTGCCGCAGCCGTCGCTCGCGCAGCGCGCGCAATACGAGTCGATGGTGGCGGCGCACGCGCAAGCCAACGGCGTTCCCGTGGAACTGGTCCATCGCGTCATCGTGCGGGAGAGCCGCTACAATCCGCGCGCCGTTCACCGCGGCAACTATGGCATGATGCAGATCAAGCTCGCGACAGCGCGCGGCCTGGGCTACACCGGAACAGCCGAAGGGCTGCTCGATCCCGAAACCAATCTTACCTACGCCGTGAAGTATCTCGCCGGCGCCTATCGCGCGGCTCACGGCAATCATAACCGCGCCGTCGCCTATTATGCCGGCGGTTACTACTACGTGGCGAAGCGGCAGCGGCAGCAGCGCGCTCAGCACGAGACCATGAGCGCGGACGCGGAATATCCCGGCGCACCGCTGTCGATCGCGCCGCGCTGAAGTTCGCGACCCGAAACTGTTTCAATCCAACGACGGCCTGATCTGCGAAGCCAAGTCGGTGGTCCGTATATGCACCACTGCGTCGCGGTCGCCGTAAATCCGACGCCAGCCGGCGAGGCGATCGAGCAGATGGACCGCGGGCGACGAGGGATCGAGCAGCGTCGCATCAATGCGATAGGTGTCGAGCAGCGCCAGGAACTTGCCGATGTCCCAAAGCCGGAGGGCATTGTCGTGAGCAAGGACAAACTGTTCACCGTAGAGTTCGGTGCGGCCGTCGATGAAGACCGGCACATCGGCTGCGATCAACAAACCACCGAAGGCGTATTCGTTGAGAACGCGGCGCGCGCCGTGATCCTTCAGCGCCTGAACGGCCCCGGTCAGCGATTTTCCATCAGCGGGAACGTAGGGACGGCTGGCGACGAAGGCTGCGGTGAAGCCGCCGAGCAGGAGCACGACGGCAGCGACCCGCGCCGCCGACAGGGAAATAGCCCTGCCTTCCGTTCTGCGCAGCGCCGCGAACTGCACAGATAGCGGCTCCGCCACCACCAGCGGCAGCAGGAACGCGAAGACCTCGATATTGCGATTGTGCGCCAGCGCCATTTGCGTCAGGCCGAGCACCAGCAATATCCGTGGCGGCGTGAGGCGGACGCCGCGAAAGAGCGCAAGGCCGAGCAGGCCGAGCAGGCAAACTTCAATCGCACTGACGTGGGAAAAATCCGCCGGCCGCCATTCGACGATCAGCGACAATGCCTTTCCGAGCCCGAGAATGTTCCGCACCGCCAGCAGCGAACCCCAGCCATAGGGCGTGACGCCGCTGGCGCCGAGCGCCGCTACCCCGAACAGCATCCATCCGAGCGCCACGCGCTTGCGCCGCCCGGCCTCGGCATTCCACAAGGCATCGAGCGCAAAGGCGCCGATCAGCGCCAGGCCGAACACGAAGCTGCCATGGAGGTTGACCCACGCAATCATCAGCGGCAACAACCACGGCGACGGCGCGTTGCCGCGGCGGCTGGCCGAGACCAGTCCGCTCGCCCATGCAATCATAACCGGCATCGCCAGCACGTGCGGGCGGGCAAGAAGGTGCGGTGACGCCAGCACGAAAACCGCGCAGATCACCACGCCGACCTGTAACGGTGGCAGGAAACGACAGAGAGCGTGCGCAAGCAGCGTGTAGGCCCCGGCCGCAGCAAGAGCCGTCAGAACCACGACGCCGGCCCAGCCACCGACATCGAATGCCTGCGCGAACAACACCTGCGCCAGCCACGACGTCGATATCCACGGTTCACCCGCGCGCGTGAAGGAATAGATGTCGGTGAAAGGCACCGCGTGGTGCGCCGCGATCCATTGTCCGACCTTGATTTGCCAGAACGTGTCGGCGTCCCTGAGCAGACCGTCGCCATGGATCAGCAGCAGCAGATAGATGCCCGCTCCGACGAACAGCCAAGCCGGAGCGGCAACAATGGGGTTACGCGTTTCGGCCCGCTCTGTGTATGCGATGCTCATCCGGGAATCCGATCGACGAACCAGCAGCGCGACCGCCGCGCCGGCGCCCGATTATTCGCGGCAAAGCATAATTTCGGGTAAAATGCCGGAACCGCATGGGAGACCGCGCGTTCCCGCGTTGACACTCTCGCCTATCCGCCTAAATTAAAGCTGTTCCGAGGGGTGCTCCGTCAGGGAGCTGAGATATCGCCCGTTCGCGATTGTCGCGACAGCGCGGTGACCCTTTGAACCTGATCCGGGTCATGCCGGCGAAGGGACAGGGATGTTTCAGAATACGCGTGAGATACGTCGGGATTCCCCCGTCGCGGTGATCGGTGCAGGCATTGCGGGCGCCTGGCAGGCGTTATTTTTCGCCAAGGCAGGACACACCGTCACGCTTCACGAACGCGGCACCGACGCAATGACGCAGGCCACCAGCCACTGGGCGGGCGGCATGCTGGCGCCGTGGTGCGAGGCGGAGGTCTCCGAACCTATCGTCACGCGCCTCGGCCTTCGCTCGCTCGTGCTTTGGCGCGAACAGGTTCCCGGCACCCCTTTCAACGGATCCCTGGTGGTGGCGCATCCGCGAGACCGCTCCGACTTCGAGCGTTTTGCGCGCATGACCTCGGGCCATCGGCGCATTCAGGGCGACGATGTGAGCACGCTCGAGCCGTCGCTCGACGGTCGGTTTCGCGAAGCGCTGTTCTTTCCGGACGAAGGCCATGTCGAGCCGCGCCGCGTGTTGCCCGAGTTGCATGCGCGCGTCCGCGCCGCCGGCGGCCGGATCGAATTCGGCAGCGCGCCCGAGCCCGCCGAGATCGATGGCCTTGCGATCGATTGCCGCGGTCTCGCCGCGCGCGATGCCTTTCCCGATCTGCGCGGCGTCAAGGGCGAAATGGTGATCGTCGAAACGAGCGAGATCGCGCTGTCGCGCCCGGTGCGCCTGCTGCATCCGCGCTGGCCGCTCTACATCATTCCGCGCGAGGGCAACCGCTTCATGATCGGCGCCAGCTCGATCGAACGCGAGGATGAGGGCGTCAGCGTGCGTTCCGCGCTGGAACTGCTCAGTGCGGCTTATGCCGTGCATCCGGCCTTCGGGGAGGCGCGGATCGTGGAGATCGGTTCGGGTCTGCGCCCCGCGTTTCCCGACAACCTGCCACGCATCGCGATCCGCGACGGACGTATCGCCGTCAACGGGCTTTTCCGCCATGGCTTCCTGCTGGCGCCGGCGCTGGCGGAACTGACGCTCGGTTACGTCGCGCGCGGCGAGATCGACAACGAGGTGATGCAATGCGGGTGACGCTGTGCAAGTGACCGTCAATGGCGAACAGCGGGAGATCGCGGCGCAGACAGTGGACGCGCTGCTGAGCGAACTCGCCTACGAGGGCACGCATGTCGCGATCGCCGTCAACTTCGAAGTGCTGCCGAAAAGCCAGTGGGCTGACGCGATTCTGAAGAGCGGCGACGAAATCGAGATCATCACGCCGCGGCAGGGAGGGTGAGCGATGGATTTGTTTACTCTCGTAACAACACTTGACGTCATTCCGGGGTGCTCGCGCAGCGAGCGAAGGCGGAATCCGGACACTTCTGCAACCGGCGCAACTGGATTGCCGTTTCGCGCCTTCGGCACCCCCCGGAATGACCGGGAGATTTGAATGGTCAACTTCTACGGCAAATCGTTTTCCTCCCGCCTGCTGATCGGCACCGCGCTGTATCCGTCGCCGAAGATCATGCAGGACGCGATCCGCGCCTCCGGCAGCCAGATCGTCACGGTGTCCCTGCGTCGGGAAACGGCGGGCGGCAGGACCGGCGACGCATTCTGGTCGCTGATCCGCGAGCTCGACGTCACCGTACTGCCGAACACCGCCGGTTGCCGCGGCGTGCGTGAAGCCGTCACCACGGCGAAGCTCGCACGCGAGTTGTTCGGCACCCATTGGATCAAGCTCGAGGTCATCGCCGACAACGACACGCTGCAACCCGACGTGGTCGGACTGGTCGAAGCCGCGTCGATCCTGATCAAGGACGGCTTCGAGGTGTTCCCCTACTGCACCGAGGATCTCGGCGTCGCAATGCGGCTGGTCGATGCCGGCTGCAGAGTGGTGATGCCGTGGGCCGCGCCGATCGGCAGCGCAAAGGGCATCACCAATCGCGACGCCTTGCGGCTGCTGCGCGCGCGGCTGCCGGACATCACGCTCGTCGTCGACGCCGGCATCGGCGCGCCCTCACACGCGGCGCACGCTCTCGAACTCGGCTACGACGCCGTGCTGCTCAACACCGCCGTGGCCAAGGCCGCTGATCCGGTAGCGATGGCCGGCGCATTCAAGCTCGCGGTCGAAGCCGGCCGGAGCGCCTATGAGGCGGGCCTGATGGAGACCCGCGACTTCGCCTCCCCCTCAACCCCCGTGGTAGGGACACCGTTCTGGCATGCCGTATCCTGATCGCTTCTATCCCGTGATCGACTCGCTGGACTGGGTGCGCCGCCTGGCCGGCCTCGGCGTCGGCACGCTGCAGTTGCGCGCGAAGGACCTCAACGACGGCGAAGCGCTGCAGCTCGTCAGCGACGCGCTGGAGATCGTCAAGGGCACGCAGACGCGACTCGTGGTCAACGACTACTGGCGCGCGGCGATCGTCGCCGGCGCGAAGCATGTCCATCTCGGCCAGGAAGATCTGGCGGAGGCGGACGTCCACGAGATCCGCAAAGCCGGGCTGACGCTCGGCCTCTCCACCCACGACGATACTGAGCTTGACACCGCGCTGGCGGCCGAACCGGACTACATCGCGCTCGGTCCGATTTTTCCGACCACCCTGAAATCGATGCGCTTCGCTCCGCAGGGCATTCCGAAAATCGCCGAATGGAAAAAGCGCGTCGGCAATATCCCGCTGGTCGCCATCGGCGGCATCAAGCTGGAGCAGGCGGCGGAGATTTTCGCCGCCGGCGCAGATTCCATCGCCGTGGTCAGCGACGTGACGCAGAACCCAGACCCCGATGCGCGGGTGAAAGCGTGGCTCGAACAGGCGATTGAAACCGCATGAGGTGCCGTCATGCAGACATCGATCTTCATCGCGCGACTGATCGGTCCGGTCATGATAACGGCCGGTCTTGCCGTGCTGCTCAACCGACAGAGTTTCGATGCGATGGCGGAGGAGTTTTTGGCCAGCCGCGCCCTGATGTTCCTCGGCGGACTGATGGTCATGCTCGGCGGCCTCGCCATCGTACTGACCCACAACGTCTGGACATCGGACTGGCGCGTGATCGTGACGCTGTTCGGCTGGCTGCTGATTGCCGCCGGCGCGATCCGCATCATCGAGCCGCCATTCCTTTATGCGGGCGCACGCGCGTTTCTGCGCCACCGCGCCATGGCGATGATCGCCGGGCTGGTCTGGCTCGCGATCGGCATCGTCTTCAGCCTTCTCGGCTACTTGCATTGAATTCGTCTCGAACCGGAGAAACGTCATGAACATCCGCTCGAACCCGGACACCACCCGCCCCGCCGTCACCACCGGCGCGCTACCCGCCTCGCGCAAGATTTTCTCCGCGCCCGATGCCGCGCCGGACCTGCGCGTACCGCTGCGTGAGATCCTTCTTTCCGAGGGCGCAGGCGAACCGAACCTGCCGGTCTATGATACGTCGGGTCCCTACACCGACCCGAACGTCATCATCGACGTCAACGCCGGCCTGCCGCGCGCGCGCCTCGCCTGGGTGAAGGAGCGCGGAGGGGTCGAGGAATACGAAGGTCGCGAGATCAAGCCGGAGGACAACGGCAATGTCGGCGCCAAGCACGCCGCTGCCGCCTTCAAGGCGCATCACAAGCCGCTACGCGGCGTCGGCGATGCGCCGATCACCCAGCTTGAATTCGCCCGCGCCGGAATCATCACCAAGGAGATGATCTACGTCGCGGAGCGCGAGAACATCGGGCGCAAGACGCAGCTCGAACGCGCCGAGGCCGCGCTGGCCGACGGCGAATCCTTCGGCGCGTCCGTGCCCGCCTTCATCACGCCGGAATTCGTGCGCGAGGAGATCGCGCGCGGCCGCGCCATCATTCCTTGCAACATCAACCACGCCGAACTCGAACCGATGATTATCGGTCGCAATTTCCTGGTGAAGATCAACGCCAACATCGGCAACAGCGCGGTGACCTCCTCGGTCGAAGAAGAGGTCGACAAGATGGTGTGGGCGATCCGCTGGGGCGCCGACACGGTGATGGACCTCTCGACGGGACGCAACATCCACACCACGCGCGAATGGATCCTGCGCAATTCTCCCGTTCCCATCGGAACGGTGCCGATCTATCAGGCGCTGGAGAAATGCGACGGCGATCCGGTCAAGCTGACGTGGGAGCTTTACCGCGACACGCTGGTGGAGCAGTGCGAACAGGGCGTCGATTACTTCACGATTCACGCCGGCGTGCGCCTGCCCTACATCCATCTCACCGCGAACCGCGTCACCGGCATCGTCTCGCGCGGCGGTTCGATCATGGCGAAGTGGTGCCTCGCCCATCACAAGGAGAGCTTCCTCTACACGCACTTCGAAGAGATTTGCGACCTGATGCGCAAGTACGACGTGTCGTTTTCGTTGGGCGACGGCCTGCGTCCCGGCTCGATCGCCGACGCCAACGACCGCGCACAGTTCGCGGAGCTCGAAACGCTCGGCGAACTGACGCAGATCGCGTGGAAGAAGGGCTGCCAGGTGATGATCGAGGGTCCCGGCCATGTGCCGATGCACAAGATTAAGATCAACATGGACAAGCAGCTTAAAGAGTGCGGCGAGGCGCCGTTCTATACGCTAGGCCCGCTCACCACCGACATCGCGCCGGGCTACGACCACATCACGTCGGGGATCGGCGCCGCCATGATCGGCTGGTTCGGCTGCGCGATGCTGTGCTATGTGACGCCGAAGGAGCACCTCGGCCTGCCGAACCGCGACGACGTCAAGACCGGCGTGATCACCTACAAAATCGCGGCGCACGCCGCCGATCTCGCCAAGGGTCATCCGGCGGCGCAACTGCGCGACGACGCGCTGTCGCGGGCGCGGTTCGATTTCCGCTGGCAGGACCAGTTCAACCTCGGCCTCGATCCGGACACGGCGGTCGCCTTCCACGACGAGACGCTGCCGAAGGAGGCGCACAAGGTCGCGCATTTCTGTTCGATGTGCGGGCCGAAATTCTGCTCGATGAAGATCACGCAGGACGTGCGCGACTACGCCGCGACGCTCGGCGACAACGAGAAGGCGGCGCTCGGCTTAAGCGCGGGTGTGACGATGAAAGGCACCATCGAAGACGGCATGGCGCAGATGAGCCAGAAGTTCAA
>NZ_MKRN01000180.1:13250-44436 GCF_001896955.1 Nitrobacter sp. 62-13
CTGGCAACGGACAAGGATTTCGCCGGCTCTGTCCCGGAAAACTACGACCGCCATATGGTGCCGTTGATTTTCGAGCCATACGCCGCGGACATGGCGCGACGTGCGGCGGCGTTGTCGCCGAGCGCCGTTCTGGAAATCGCCGCGGGCACCGGCGCCGTCACCCGCGCACTGGCGCCGAAACTGTCGCCCGACGCGAGTTATACCGTCACCGACCTCAACCGGCCGATGCTCGACTACGCCGCGTCACGACAACCTTCCGACGGTCGCATCACATGGCGACAGGCGGATGCGCTGGCGCTGCCGTTTGAAAATGCAACCTTCGATCTGGTGTGCTGCCAGTTCGGCGCGATGTTTTTTCCCGACCGTCCGGCGGCATACCGCGAAGCCAAGCGGGTCCTGAAGCCCGGCGGACATTTCCTGCTCAGCGTGTGGGATCGCATCGAGGAGAATGTCTTTGCGGATGACGTGACGAACGCGCTCGCGCGGATGTTTCCGGACAATCCCCCACGCTTCCTGGCGCGCACGCCGCACGGCTACCACGATACGGCGCTGATCCGCAGCGAACTGAACAACGCTGGTTTTTCCCACGTCGTGATCGAGACGAAAGCCGAGCAGAGCCGCGCTTCCTCGCCACGCGTTCCAGCCGTTGCGTATTGTCAGGGAACCGTTCTCCGCAACGAAATCGAAGCGCGAGCACCGGGCAGGCTGGAGGCCGCAACCGACGAGGCCACGTCCGCGATTGCGGCGCGGCACGGCAGTGGCGAAGTTGCAGCCAAAATCCAGGCCCACGTCATCATGGCTGCCGTTTAAGGCGCGGAAGGTGCGGCCGCGGCTGCGCGCCGCGCCGCACCGATGAACCTTGATACCAGCTACCGCGACCTATGCGGGGATTGTCAGCATCGCGAGGGAAGAGAACCATGACGCCGTTTCGGGCGATTGCCCTGTTGTCCGCCGCAGCCTTCGGCCTTTCTCTCGCGTCCGCCACCGCGCAGGACAGCGCGCAAGACAAGACGCCCTCCTCCCCGCCGCCCTCGCAACTCATCAAAAAACTCAACGCCTATGTCGGCTGCATCAACCGCCTGTCAGAGCGGTCGTATGAGTCCCGCAACCGCTACTTCTCGTGGGCGAAGAAAACCGGGCCGACCGGCAAGGAGCGCATTATCTACGGCACCTACACCATCTACGACACGTCGGATTGCAAAAAGAACGTCGAGAAGGCCAATGCGCTGGAGCCGCGCGACGCCGATCTCGAGGCTGCTGCTTCCGCCTACGCCGAAGCTGTCGGCACACTCGAGCCGCTCCTGAAGGAGGCCGACGACTATTACGAGCAGGAGAACTACAAGGACGACAGGATGGCCAAGGGCAAGGCGCTGCATCCGCGCCTGGTCGCAGCGTGGGACGCATTCGCGAGCGCCGACAAGAAACTGCGCGCCGGGGTCGAGGCCATCAAGGACAAGCAGGCGGCGGAGCAACTCGCAGCGATCGAGGCGAAGGAAGGCCGCAAGGTGCGCTATCACGTCGAGGCGCTGATGATCCACGCCAAACGCTTGCTCCGCGCGGAGGACGCCGACAAGCCGGACATCTCGGCGATCACGGCGGCGCTGGGCGAATATGAAGCCGCGGTGAAGGCGGCCGAAGACGCCTCGGGCAAGAACGGCGACGCGAAACTCGGCTCGTTCTTCATGAACAACGCCAAGTCTTATCTGACCTCGGCCAAGCAACTGATGCGCCGTATCCGTGACAAGGTGCCCTACAGCCAGGGCGACCGCATGATGCTCGGTGGCGGCGGCGGCTGGATGGTCGAGGGCTCGCCGCCGCGGCTGCTCCGCGATTACAACCAGTTGATCGAGAGCTATAACCGCGGCGTCACCATCTGAGCCGGCCGCGAGCGTTCCGCCTCGACGCGTTGTCTTGTGCCGTCGACGCGCGCCCGCGTCGCTATCGCATCGTGATCGCAAGGCCGGAAAGATCGGCGTTGGCCATCAGGCCGAACTGGCGGCCGGACAGTTCCAGCACCGCGCCCTTCTGGTTGCTCAGCACGATGGCGCGAGCGCCGCCGCCGATGGCAAGGCCAGCGCCGGCTGCTCCATAAACGCCGGCGACATCGGATGGGCGATTGATGCGGCTGACGCGGCCGTGCAACACGGTCTTCGATCCTCCGAACACCAGGCCGTAATCCAGTCCGCCGACCGAAAGCGGATATCGCCGTCCGTGGAAGGTGAGCGTGCCGCCGCCGCCGGACGCAAGGCCAGCGCCGGCTGCTCCATAAACGCCGGCGACATCGGATGGGCGATTGATGCGGCTGACGCGGCCGTGCAACACGGTCTTCGATCCTCCGAACACCAGGCCGTAATCCAGTCCGCCGACCGAAAGCGGATATCGCCGTCCGTGGAAGGTGAGCGTGCCGCCGCCGCCGGACGCGCCGATGATCCAGCCGCCTTTATAGATCGTCAGCGTCACCGTGCCGCTGTCGGCGCGGGCTGCGGAGCACAGGCCAAGGCAGACAGCCAGCGCGATCAAAACGGCGCGAAGCCGGGATGTTGACGGCATGGGAGCGTTCTCCGGAGTTCGAAGGAAGGACGTGATTCGAATGGCTCGCAAGCGTAAGGAGCGAACGCGGCAAGCGCAATCGCCGGCATCGGCGCATCCACTTTCGCGAGACGATTCGCGATCCTGGCGACAACGTTCCAGCCGCTGCGCGCATTACTGCTCGGCTTTGTAACGGCGATGGCGGCTGGGATGATAGGACGCGACGTGCCTTGCGATGCCTTCGACCGGCCGAAGCGATTCGCCATTGCATGACGCGCAATCGATGCTTGCGATAAGCGGAAACACAATTCGCGTTAAATTCCGTTTCCCATAACACATTCTACTGTTACGCGCATTTTTTCCGCAAAACCGCGCACTTCTCCCTTGTTTTCCGGCTTACTCCGGACTCACATCGATTGTTAAGAATCTGGTAACCATATCATTAGCCATATGGCCGGGGGATGGGGGTCTCAATCCAGTCGGCTTCCTTGGGAAGCAGCTTCGGAGGGACTGATGACCCAGGATTTGCAAACCGGAGCGCAACGTCCGCAGCTGGCTCAAGCTGCGCTCACGCCGGACGCGGTGATCCCGCTGCTGGTCGGCTCCACGGTCACCGACGTCGAACGGGAGCTTGTGTTGCAGACGCTCGCGCGTTGCGACGGCAACCGCACGCGCGCCGCAAGGGTTCTCGGCGTCTCGGTACGCACGCTGCGTAACAAGATCCGGCAGTACGAAGCCATGGGGTTGGAGGTGCCCGATCACGGCTGATTGCGGGAGCGGGACGACGTGGGGAGCCTCTATCGGCGCGGACATTCACGGTAGCCGAACTTGTCGATGATATCCGCGCCGGAGATGGCGTGGAAATGCCAAACGCAATGATGACTACGCGTCGCCCGTGGTGCCCGGGGATGCACGGCCACAATGCGGGCGAACATAGGCGCAAGCGTATCCTCAACGGCGACGAGACCAACGCCCTCTGGAAAGCTGGCGAAGGCATCTTCGAACGCCTTGCGGATCGTGGCCTTGATTCTCACGGCCTATCCTCCTGCGTCTCCTGGGCGCGAAGATATTCATCAACGGTGTGATATCGCGAGGCCTGCGTTGTAGTCCGACGCTTTCGAGCAATCGGCGCGGGCCATTGGCAGCTTGTTGGTACGGAGGATCAAGAGATCGCGAAAACACCGCGCCCAAATAGCCCGACCCTCCGTAGGTCTTGGTAAGACGTGGGTGCCATTAGACAGACGCGAACGGCCTTGGGGGCTTCGCCAGGTTTTCTCATTTCTCGCACGTCTGCGGCGACTACAACTCAGAGTAGAATGCGCAGTCAATCGCCAATCAAAAATCTAGTTGATCTAGTAAACATCTATGATCATTGGATAAATGTTATTTTTTTATGATTGCAAATCAGAATTGGGCATCATCAAAGGGATGAATTTGAGCTTCGATCTCTGCGTGGATTCAATCGCTGGTATACGGATGAATTCCGGTAAAAAATTTAGCGCCGCTTACAATTGCTTTCCCAAATGCCGGAGATACTGTTTTCGGTCCCACGCGGGTCTTTAAAAAGTGATGATTGTTTTTTGTGCATTGCGGCTATTGTAAATCTATTTCGCCAGGAGCTTGGCATCATGACGCCGGATATTTTGCATCATTATAGAATTGAGCGTGAATTGGCTGATCGCCTCCGTAGAGCTAGCAAATCGGAGCGCCGCCACCTCTACACTGAGGTATACAACGAGCTTTTTGTTAGTGTTCCCAACCATTGTCAGGTCACGAAAAAAAAGTCTGCTACCGATACCAGAGAAACCGATCGACAGTTCGGAGTGATCCGACATCTCATTCGCCAAGGCATGGTCTATCTGGAGGTTGGTGCTGGCGACTGCGCGCTAGCCAAGCGTGTTGCCCAGCATGTGGGCAAGGTATACGCCGTTGAGGTATCCAACGAAATCGCAGGGCAACAAAGCTTTACGAAAAACCTGGAGCTTGTCATTTCAGATGGGTCCAGCATCCCGGTTCCCGCCAGCAGCGTTGATCTTGCCTACAGCAATCAATTGCTGGAGCATCTACATCCCGAGGATGCCGATGAGCAGCTTGCCCAGATTCACAAGGCGTTGCGCGTCGGTGGAATCTATGTCTGCATAACGCCCAACGCGCTATGTGGCCCTCACGATATATCTGCTCATTTTGACGACAAGCCGACAGGGCTCCACCTTAAAGAATACAGCAACAAGGATCTCGTTGAAACATTTCGGCGCGCTGGATTCAGTCGATTTAAGGTGCTTGTAAGCTACCGTTCGGTTGTCATCCCTGCGCTTCTGCCAGTGTGGCCCTTTACGACCTTCGAAAACGCCCTTGCCTTTCTGCCAACCGGTCTTCGCAAGGCGATTGGACGCACGCTAATCGCAGTGAAGTTCGTAGCCATTAAATGAAGCTGGAGCACGATCCAGTGATGCTGGTTTTCGAAAAGATCATTCGCCACCGAACAGATGAAGCATGATGGCGATTCTATGAGGCATCATTACGCTCCAGTAGTCTAGCAGACGCCAATTTGAGCATTGACGAGAACCACAGCTTCGGCAGAAGTGGTTTGAGTTCAATGCCAGCGGGCCATTTGCAATCATGGTCGCCATCGCGATCGTCGTTTCCCATCGAGTTTTAAACCTAAGCTCATTATCTGATCTGACATTGCTGTCCACGTCTCCATGAGAGTCCATGAATCAGGAGATACGGGGAGATCCCGCCCGGATCGTCATCCGCGCATACCATCCTGAGCCAGCGCTTCTACTTGGTCAGCGCGGTAGTAGACGCGGGGCATGAGGGCGTCGCTGAATTTTACGACGTGGAGGAGGCCAATGGCCTCCATTCTGATGATCGACGCGACGTTGCGACTGAGGAGTCGCGCAACTTCGGCGCGGCTGAGCCGCAATGGTGCCGGTGGTGCCGCCATCGGTTTGCTTGGTCGCTTGTGTCGAGGCGAGGGCTTGCGTGGGCATTCGTTGGAGAGGACCCGACAGGATCATCCAGCGCGCTTGACGCGTTGCTGTCCCTCGCGACGGCAACCGCACGCGCGCCGCAAGGGTTCTCGGCGTCTCGGTGCGCACGCTGCGTAACAAGATCCGGCAGTACGAAGCCATGGGGTTGGAGGTGCCCGATCACGGCTGATTGCGGGAGCGGGACGACGTAGGGAGCCTCTATCGGCGCGGACATTCCCGGTAGCCGAACTTGTCGATGATATCCGCGCCGGAGATGGCGTGGAATTCCAGCGTGTCCATGTAGTGATGATCCATCACGTACCGACGCAGTTTCGGATTATAGGCACTCAGCATGCGCTGGGTCGATGCAGCGTTGATCCGTCTCTGGCGATCGTGCCCTGAATGAAACAGAAGTCGCGCGCCGCGCTCGACGCAGACATTGCGCACGCCGAGGAACAGCGTGCAGTTCGACTGGCAGTGCCCCTTGATGCGAAACAGTTCGCCGCTGGCGTTGACGCGGTCGATTTCCGGTTGAAAGTCCTTGATCCAGCCGCCCATGCCGAACCGTTCCGACGTCGCGGCGCGGGCCGAAGACGGCATTGCCGGACAAAGCACCCCGGCCAGACAGAGCGCGCCGATGAGACAGGTCAGGTATTTCATCTTGCCCCCCGTCGTTATTGCCCTAAGCGCCGGCGCGATCAGCCGAACCGCGCCCGGCTGCGTTCGCGCGCCTTTTCCGTTTCCACCGCACGATCGCGCGCAGGCGCCTGCGTGTGCAGCGACGCCAGCAGATGATGGGCGGCATGCGCGACATCATGGACGGCGCGATCGAACGCCGCTTTATTTGCCGCCGACGGCTTGTTGAAGCCTGAAAGCTTGCGCACGAATTGCAGGGCCGAGGCATGAATCTCCTCGTCCGTCGCCGGCGGTTCGAAATTGAACAGCGTCTTGATGTTGCGGCACATCAGGCTCGTCTCCGGCTCAGCCCGTCGCGAGCCGGATCATACCTCGTCATGGCCGGTGTCGCCACCGGCATCCCGCTGTCAGGATCCGCCGGCAATCGCTTGCCGCCGAGGTCCCGCCCTCCTGGAGTCTTCACCATTTCACGGAAACGGTGAAGGACTCCAGCTTTTTGATTTGACGCGTTTTCTTCACGCGAACCGGATTCCACTTCGCTCGAAAACGCTCTATGAACAGCATCATGACATCGACGCCCCCCAAGGCCGAACGCCGGCCGCACACCTCCACCCATCACAGCATCACCCTGACCGACGACTATGCCTGGCTGAAGGACGCGAACTGGCAGCAGGTGCTGCGCGAGCCGTCGTTGCTGGCGCCGGACATCCGCGCTTACCTGGAGGCCGAAAACGTCTATTCAAACGCCCTGCTCGCTTCGACCGAACCGCTGCAAAAAGAACTCGTCGCGGAAATGCGCGGCCGCATCAAGGAGGACGATTCCACCGTCCCCTCTCCCGACGGACTCTTCGCCTATTTCACGAAATACCGGGAGGGCGGCCAGCATCGGATGATCGGACGGCAGCCGCGCGACGGCGGCGACGCCCGCTTCCTCCTCGACGGCGATGCGCTTGCCGAAGGCAAGAAATTCTTCAAGCTCGGCGATGCGCGGCATTCGCCTGACCACCACCTTGAAGCGTGGAGCGCCGACGATCGCGGCTCGGAGTATTTCACGATCCGGATCCGCGACTGGGACAATGGCGCCGATCGCGCCGACGTTATCGAGGAGACCGACGGCGGCGTGGTATGGAGCGCCGACTCACGCGCCTTCTACTACGTCAAGCTCGACGATAATCACCGCCCGCTGCAGGTCTATCGCCACCAACTCGGCACGCCGCAATCCGACGACGTGCTGGTTTACGAGGAACAGGACGCGGGCTGGTTCACCCATATTCATGAGAGCGCCAGCGGCCGGTTCTGCGTCATCGCCGGCGGCGATCATGAAACCTCCGAGCAGCGGCTGATCGATCTCGCAAGGCCCGACGAGCCGCCGCGCCTGATCGCCGCGCGCGAGGACGGCGTGCAGTATTCCGTCGCCGATCGGGGCAGTGAGCTTTTCATCCTCACCAACGCCGACGGCGCCATCGACTTCAAGATCGTGACCGCACCGCTGGCGGCACCCGAGCGCGCGAACTGGCGCGACCTGATCCCGTATCGTCCCGGCACCTATGTGCTCGATCTGGAACTTTATTCCGGCCACATGGTGCGGCTCGAACGCGCCAACGCGCTGCCGTCGATCGTGATCCGCGACCTCGCAACCGGCGATGAACACGCAATCGCCTTCGGCGAGGCCGCCTATTCGCTCGATACCCATGGCGGCTACGAATTCGACACCACCACCTTGCGCTTCAGCTACTCGTCGATGACGACGCCATCTGAGGTGTTCGACTACGACATGGCGAGCCACTCGCGAACTTTACGCAAGCGCCAGGAGATTCCGTCGGGACATGATCCTGCGAACTATGTCACCACCCGTATCGTAGCGAAGGCGAAGGACGGCGCGGAGGTCCCGGTGTCGATCCTGCATCGCAAGGATTTCGCGCGGGACGGCCGCGCGCCGCTGCTGCTCTACGGCTACGGCTCGTACGGTCACGCAATGCCGGCGTCGTTCTCGGCCAACCGGCTGTCGCTGGTCGACCGGGGCTTCGTCTACGCCATCGCCCACATCCGCGGCGGCGCGGACAAGGGCTGGGGCTGGTATCTCGACGGCAAGCGCGAGAAGAAGATCAACACTTTCGACGATTTCGCCGCTTGCGGCCGCGCGCTGATCGCCGCGGACTATACGTCCGCGAAAAACATCGTCGGCCACGGCGGCAGCGCGGGCGGCATGCTGATGGGCGCGGTCGCCAACCGAGCAGGCGAGTTGTTCGCCGGCATCGTCGCGGAGGTGCCGTTCGTCGACGTGCTCAACACCATGCTCGACGACACGCTGCCGCTGACCCCGCCGGAATGGCCCGAATGGGGCAACCCGATTACAAGCGACAAGGACTTCCGCACCATCCTGGCCTACTCGCCTTACGAGAACGTCGCGGCGAAGGACTATCCGGCAATTCTGGCCATGGGCGGACTGACCGATCCTCGCGTCACCTATTGGGAGCCGGCGAAATGGGTTGCACGGCTGCGCGCCACCATGACGTCCGGCGGTCCCGTTCTGCTGCGAACCAACATGGGTGCGGGACACGGCGGCGCCTCGGGCCGCTTCGACCGTCTTGATGAAGTTGCCCTCGCCTATGCTTTCGCACTGTGGGCGGTGAAACGCGACCGGCCTTCAGCGGACTGACGACAGACGTAAAAAAACCGGCGCTCGAAGGCGCCGGCTTTTCAGAAGGCGGAACGTCGCGATCAGTCGTGATCCATTTCGCCGATATGCTTCTGCGAGTAAAGCTCGACGCCGATCTTCTTGATGAGATCGATCTGGGTTTCGAGGAAGTCGATATGGCTTTCCTCGTCCTTCATCAGGCTCTCGAACAGGTCGCGGGTGACGTAGTCCTTTACCGAATGGCAGTGGGTCGCGGCCTCCTCGTAGAGCGCGCGCGCCGAATATTCCGCCTTGAGATCGCAATCCATCACCTCGCCGACGTTCTGGCCGATGTGCAGGGGATCGAGCACCTGCAGGTTCGGGAAACCGTCAAGGAAGATGATGCGGTCGATCAGCTTGTCGGCGTGCTCCATTTCCTCGATGGATTCCGCGCGCCATTTCTTCGCGAGATCCTTGATGCCCCAGTTGTCCAGCAACCGGTAATGCAGCCAATACTGGTTGATGGCGGTCAGTTCGTGGCGAAGCGCCTTGTTCAGGTATTCGATAACTTTCGGTTCGCCCTTCATGGAGCAACTCCTGTTCTATGTGCTGTGACGCTGGCAGACGGCCGTCGCGCCTGCCGATCCAATTTAGAATACTTCTAAATCAGATTCGGCAGCGCAACAACCCCCAAGAAAGGACGGTCAGCCATCCGCCGGCCAAGCGAGGCGCAAAAGACTTATCGGCGAGTGATGGGACGTTCAGAGGGTGATTTCGGTCTGAATTCGCTCGACTTCTGCATGCATTGCGGAGTGAGGACACCCTTCGCAACACTTCCGCGCACAGGCGCCGAGCGCTTCCTTGATGATGGTTCTGATCGTTCGGGCACATCGACCGCATTCGGCACTGCATCCAAGACATCCGTAGACCTGCCGGGGAGAGCGCCGCAGGTCATCCGGTGCGGTTACGGCGGAGCGAACATCGTGATCGGTCAACACGTTACAGGAACAAACAATCATAAACAGAACCCAATTGTGGCACGCGGACCCGGCCCGATATTGTTGGAGCACGCCGCGAAACGCAAAGGGAAAACCGGCTGTTTGAAGCTATTCCAAACTACCGGAGGACCGGCTCCGGCCACCCTGGCCGCCTGTTTTGCCGATACGATGTAACTTACTGAAATACATTATCAATTTTTCACGTTAAATCCCGGATCATGGCGGCATTGGGCCGCTGCGTTCATTAATCGTTCAAACCGGATGTGAAATCGTCCATCGACAGCCCGCCCGGATTGCTGTCGATGGACGCAAGAGGAAAAGGTGAAGCCATGAAGAGACAAATATTGGCGTTGGCGACTGCCGCCGCGCTGGTCACAGCCGTTGCCGCGCCTCAAGCTGCCGAAGCACGCGGCGGTCGCGTCGCTGCCGGCGTCGTTGGCGGACTGATCGGCGGCGCCATCTTGGGTGGAGCGCTGGCGGGACCGGGCTATTATTACGGCGGCCCCGGATATTATGGTCCGGGATACTATGGCCCCGGCTACGGCTATTACGGGCCTGGCTATGTCGCGGCGCCCGGCTGCTATTGGCAGCGCCAGCGCTTCTGGGATGGCTACGGCTGGCGGCTCCGGCGCGTCCGGGTGTGCGGCTGATCCGGGAGCGCCCCCAGATTTAATTTAACGAATCGATCTCCGGATCATACCCTGTGGGCGTTTTCCGGAGCGCCGGATGCAAAGGCCTTAAAAAGCCGTTATTTCAGCCAACTGACTAGCGAACGTTTGCATCAGGTTGATGTTGGGCACTTCGGGGTGGGACAGCCGACTTGAACGACGGCGTTGCAAGTTGCTCTAAACCTAGCGCCCGACCGTGGCGCAACTCTTCAGGAGAGACTTCAAGATGAAGAAGACAGTTTTCGCCCTTCTCGCGGCTGCTACGGTCGCGGCAGGTTCGGTAGTGACGGCTCCGCAGGCGCATGCCGGCGGCGGCGACGTCGCGGCCGGTATTGCTGGAGGCTTGATCGGCGGCGCCCTTATCGGCGGCGCAATTGCCAATAGCCGCCCGGCCTATGCCGCGCCGGCCCCGGTCTATGTGGAAGAACCGCCTTGCCACATGGTGCGGGAGAGATTCTGGGACGGATATGGCTGGCGCTTCCGCCGCATCCGGGTTTGCGACTGATCCGGATCGCCTGACGATTCTGAAAACCCGGTCTCACGGCCGGGTTTTTCTTTTGCCGCTTCGTTCGCAAACGTCCTGGATCAGCGTGCGCCATTCATTGCGCGCAACACCGCGTCGCTCGGCCAGCAATCCACTTTGAGTTTGGCCGACTTCTGGTAAGCGCCGAGCGCCGCACGCGTCAGCATTCCTGCCTTGCCGTCGATCTTGTCCTTGTACAGGCCGATCCGCGTCAGATGGCGCTGCATCGCCTCGACGTCGCGGCTGCGCAACTGGGTCGATGCCGACCACGGCGTCGCGAACGGCAGCGGACTGGTCATGCGGTCGGCGAGATGGCCGACGAACAGCACGTAGAGGTCGGAGAAATTGTATTCCTTGATCACGAAGTAGTTCTTCGTGGTCAGGAACGATGGCCCATAGATGCCTTCCGGTTGCAGCAGCGAGGCGGACTGCGCGCGTTCCGCCGCGGTCAGATGTTGTCCCCGCACCGGCGAGAACCCCTCGCGCAGCCATTCGCCGATCGGCTTGGTCACCGCCGGCACGCCCTCCGTGCAATCGACGCTCGCCGGCGCGCGCACCTCGTAGGCCCAGCGCACGCCGGGCTGCCAGCCCTTGTTGACCAGCTGCCGCGCGGCCGAAGCCAGCGCATCGGGCACCGAGGTCCAGATATCGACGCGCCCGTCGCCGTCGAAATCGACGCCATGCTTTGCAAGTTCGGACGGCAGGAACTGCGTGAGACCGGTGGCGCCGCCCCACGACGCACGGAAGTTCTTGCGCGACACGTCGCCGTGCTGCAACAGCAGCAGCCCGTCGATGAACTCGGTGCGATACTGATCCTTGCGGCGGCCGACATAAGCCTGCGTCGCCAGCACGCGCATCGCGTCGTAAGGAAGCGTGTAGCGGCCGTAGTCGGTCTCGCGGCCCCAGATCGCAAGGATGATCGGCGCGGGCACGCCGAACCGCTTTTCGATCGCGCTCAGCGTCGGGCGATATTTCTGCATCAACCGCTGCCCCTCGGCCGCCAGCCGCGCGATGCTGCCTTCCTTGATGTAATCCGCCGGCACCTGGACGAATTCCGCCTGCGACGGCGCACCGGTCGCGGGCCGGCCGGGCAGGATCAGGTCGGGAAGCTTGTAGTCAGGCTCGAGTGTCGCCGTCACGGCATCGAAGGTCGCGCGCGAGACGCCGGCCTGTTGCGCCTCGGGCCATAGCGAAGCGATGAACTGCTTGAAGCCGGCATCGGCCGCTTGCGCCGGCGGCATTCCGACACCGAGAGCAAGCGCGATCGTGATCGCGATCGCAAGCCGCCGCAGAGAATTCCGGTCGGCGGCGGCCATCCTCAATGCTCCGTCTGGACGTGCGTTCCGTTCGGCCCGCTCGAGATGCGATCCGCGAGCGCGATGCCGATCGCCGACACGATGAATACGAGATGGATGATGGTCTGCCACATCACGCCGCTTTCGGTGTAGTTGGTAGGGCGCGCCGCGCTGCCGAGGTTTCCCGCCTCGATGAAGGTCCGCAGCAGATGTATCGACGAGATGCCGATGATCGCCATCGCAAGCTTGATCTTGAGAACGCTGGCGTTGACATGGCTGAGCCATTCCGGCTCGTCGGGATGGCCCTCGAGATTAAGCCGCGACACGAAGGTCTCGTAGCCGCCGACAATGACCATCACCAGAAGATTCGAGATCATCACCACGTCGATGAGGCCAAGAACCACCAGCATGATCTGCTGCTCGGTGAAATCGAAGGAGTGCGCGATAAGATGCCACAACTCCTTCAGGAACAGGACGACATAGACGCCCTGGGCGATGATGAGGCCGATATAAAGCGGCAACTGCAGCCAGCGGGAGGAAAAGATCAGCATCGGCAGCGGGCGCAACGCGGCCGTCTTCACGATTTGCGGAGTTTCAGGCGTCGGGGACATCACGCGGTCTCATCATGGGGGGAGAAGCCTTCTATTCCATTCACCACGACGAAATCGAGAGGATGCACCGCGGCAAAATGCAGCGCAACGGCGTGCGTTTCGGGGTCCTGCAATCGCGGGGATCCACCGCCTCACTTGATCGCGACCAGGAAGAAACGCGGAAAGCGCAGCAACACCTTGCCGTCCGCCTGCAACGGATAGGCGGCGGCGATACGCGCGGTGTATTCGCGCAGGAACTCTTTTCTCTCGGCAGGCTCGAGCGGATCGAGAAATGGCCGCAGCCCGGTGCCCTTCACCCATTCCACGATCGCCGCGGCCTCCGCAAGGACATGGTTATAGATCGTGTGCCAGATCTCGATGCGCCGACACAGCGGCCGCAGCGCGTCGTAGTAGCCGCCTGGCCGGAGCAGCCTGTCTTTCGCCCGCGCCGCGCCCACGAGCGTTTCGCGCCACGGTCCCGAATGAGCTACCTCGCGCATCATGACGTGATTGGGTTCGTCGAGATTGTCGGGCATCTGCACCGCCAACACCCCGCCTGACGACAATGTGTCGAGCAGGCGCTGCAACTGGCGCAGATGATCCGGCACCCACTGGAAGATCGCGTTGGCGAACAGCAGATCGGTGTCCCCCGGCGGAACCCAGTGCGCGACATTGGCTTCGATGAATGTCTGTTCTGGCAGCCGCTCGCGTGCCCGCCGCAGCATATCGGCGGACGTATCGATACCGATGATCTCCGCTCCGGGCCAGCGGTCGACCAGCAGTTCGGTGGAATTGCCGGGACCGCAACCGATATCGACGGCCTTGCGCGGCGCGCTCAGCGGGACCTGCGCCAGCAGATCGCGCGAAGCCCGCGTCCGCTCATCCTCGAACTTCAAGTATTGCTCGGCACTCCAGTCGTCCATCGCGTCTCTCCGAACTTCTTCCACACCAAACAAGCACGACGGAGCAAGTCAACACCGATCGCGGCGGAAAAACGGACGTCATGAAGGTCCGGTGCGATCCGCCTTTCGCTCAGCCCGCCCCCGCCGGGAAACGGCCGGCCGGGATGACGCGCGCGGCCCGGCGCCGTTGTCCTGCACGGCAGTCTGCTCGACCAGCGACAGACAATAGACGGCGGCTTCGCCCAGATTGTCCGCGACCGCGTCGGCGTTGAGGTGATCGCGGGTCATCGCAGTGTTGGTCCGCCCCCAGCAACAGACAAGGATGCGCGCCTGCTGCATCTTGCGCCGCAGCCGGCGCACGAGATGGCGCGTGTGGGCCGTGCTTCTGTCTTCAAGAGCGGACACGCACACCAGCCTCACGCCGGAGCCGTCGAGCCGGAATATTCCGCTTGTCGATGTCTCCTCCTTCCTCGCGGCTCTCGCTGCGAGACCATGCTTCGAGAGGATCTGGGCGAGAAGCATCGCGGCGGCCTCGTCGAGATCGCTGCGCTCGGCGACGCACAGCACGGGGTATTCGGACTGCCAATCCGGCGGAAGACCCTCACGGATAATGAACGGAAGTTCGGGCATCGGTGCATCGGCCGTCTCTTCGACCGCGTCGGCGGCTTCCGCGTCCTTCGTCCGGCCGCCCGCGGGGGCGTCGTCGGACTCGGAGGCCAGATCGTCGATCACCTCGGCAACGCTGTCCCTGATTTCAGCAAGACGATCGGGCAGCAGCCGGTCGCGCCTGAGATCGGCCTGCGCCAGCATCAATCCCTTCAGCGCGACGGTCTCGTAGTATTCGGCAAGCGAACTCTCTTTCAGAAACTCTTCCGCCGTATCCACGGCTTCCGCCGGATCGTTGGCCAGCATCCTCTGATAGAACAACTCCGGAGGTGACAACGCCGGACGATCGCCGAGAAGGATATCGAGAAATCTCAGATGCTCGACATGGCGGCCCAGCACGACGAGGCACACCGTCAAGGGAGTCGCAAGGACAAGGCCGATCGGTCCCCACAACGCGGTCCAGAATGTCGCCGAGACGATAACGGCTACAGGAGACAATCCGCTGCTATGCCCGACGAGCAAAGGTTCGAACACCTGACCGATCATGAGTTCCGTCAGGAAAATGAGCGCGCCCGTCCATAGCAGCATCGACCAGCCAGGATCGACCGCCACAGACAGCGTCAACGGAAAGAACGCCGCGATGAAGACGCCGACATAGGGCACGAACCTCAGGATCGCAGCCAGGATTCCCCAGAGAATGGCGCTGGGTACGCCGATCACCAGAAGCCCGACGCCAACCAGCACGCCGAAGCTGGTGTTGAGCGCAACCTGCATCAGAAAGAAACGGCTGAGGCGACCCGCCGCGTCATCGATCGCCGCGGTCGCGGACTGCAGATCGTTCGAGCCCGCGAGCTTGATAACGCGGTTACGCAAGTCCTCCCGCTGAAACAGGATGAAGACCACGAAGACGATCACCACGCCCACCGTCGCCAACGGATGCAGCAGGGGGCTGATGAGAGCCAGAATGCTCTCGAGTGCGGACGGCGGCGGAGAACGCACCTCGACCGGGATCGGCTTTGCCTCGCCGGGCGTTTCGGACAGAGGCGACGGCGACGGAGTCTGCGGTACGTTGATTTCCTTGCCGAGAGTCTGAAGAATATCCGCGGCGCGATCGAGCGCCACTGTTGACGTCAATGCCCGCAGCGACTGGATTTTCTGCTGCATGGTCTGCTGGTAGCGGGGCAGGCCCTCGGCCAGATGTCTGACCTCGTTCGCGATCAGGCTGCCGAGCGCGAAGATCGCGATAAAGGCGATGACGACCACCAGCGGCACGCTGGCGGCGCGCGGGAAACGCCATCGCTCCAGAACCTCCACCAGCGGAGCAAGCACGAAGCTCAGGAGCACCGCCAGCGCGATGGGGACGAAAATCTCACGTCCGACATACAGCCCGCAGATCACGAGGGCGGCGATGACGGCCGATGCCATCGCTCCATCGCCGAAACCGGCTCTTGGTGGCGTCACCCTCGCATCCAGATCGAGACTCACAGCCGGCATGACCCCGAATATTCAGGATCATCAATGATCGCCGGGCCGTTTTGGTTCCATGGATGCCCGTGGAGGCGGCGGCCCCCTGCCCGTCCCTCTTCCGACTCGCTGTCAAAACCTAATCAGGACGGACTGCGTGCGGTAATCCGATGGGCGTCGCGGCGTGAGAGGATCACGCACCAGGACGCGACGCCCAAAAGCATCAGGCAGATGTAGGGGCCGATCATATAGGTCCAATACGACGACCTCATGAGGATCGTGAACGCCGCCGGTGGCGCATATTCCTCCGGCTGCAATAAAACGCTGTGGAGCCATCTCGCCATTCCGAAATCGAACAGGATGCGCAAAACGATCAGCGCAATCAAAATGGCCGCAATCCTGCCCGCAAGCCCGAGACGGAGGAAACCGTCAGACGCCTCGGCTGGCGGACGGGCGCAGACCATGGCGAGGACGAGGCCGAGAGCCGTGATCGCATAGAGCGGTATTCGTCCGTCCAGCGTGCTGCTCGAGAATCCCAATCCGCCTTGGCTGGAGACGATGTAGCTGATGTCGGCAAACAGCAGCCCCGGGACGATCAGCCCGGACCAGCCGGGCAAGCCCAGCGCTCTCATCCGCCGCCAGCTTGGCCGGACCAGCGAGACAACGAGGAGGAGGAACAGTAAAAAACCGAACGGCGTAGCCGTGACGAGTGAGACGGCCTCGCCCGCCACGTCTTCAGCGCCATTGAGACGATCCAGCACATAGAGAGTGAGCGGAAGGCCGATTACGAATGTCAGAAAAATGCCGATCCTGAGAGCGACCTGCCACCCGAACGATCGGCCTGAAAGAACGGCTGTCATGATCGATGGCCCCCCGCGCCATCATCCCCTCACCGCGTCAGCTTCTTGTACTTCACGCGATGCGGAATGACGCTGTCCTGGCCGAGCCGGCGCATCTTGTCCTTCTCGTAATCCTGGAAGTTGCCCTCGAACCATTCGACGTGACTATCGTCCTCGAAGGCGAGGATATGCGTCGCGATGCGGTCGAGGAACCAGCGATCATGGCTGATGATGACGGCGCAGCCGGCGAAATCCTCCAGCGCCTCCTCCAGCGCGCGCAGCGTATCGACGTCGAGATCGTTGGTCGGCTCGTCGAGCAGCAAGACGTTGGCGCCGGATTTGAGCATCTTGGCCAGATGCACACGGTTGCGCTCGCCGCCCGAGAGCGAGCCGACCTTCTTCTGCTGGTCCGCGCCCTTGAAGTTGAACGCCGAGCAGTAGCCGCGCGAATTGACTTCCTTCTTGCCGAGCAGGATCTGGTCGTTGCCGCCGGAAATCTCCTCCCAGACGTTCTTCGAGCCGTCGAGGGCGTCGCGCGACTGATCGACGTAGCCGAGATGCACGGTCTCGCCGACAGTGATGCTGCCGGCATCCGGCTTTTCCTGACCCGTGATCATGCGGAACAGCGTGGTCTTGCCGGCGCCGTTGGGACCGATGACGCCGACGATGCCGCCCGGCGGCAGCTTGAAAGTCAGATCGTCGATCAGCAGGCGGTCGCTGAAACCTTTGGTCAGACCCTCGAAGTCGACGACGTTGTTACCGAGCCGCTCGGCCACCGGGATGATGATCTGCGCGGTCTGGCTCTGTTTCTCGCTGGCCTTGTCCAGCAGTTCCTCGTAGCGTTGATAGCGCGCCTTGGACTTGGCCTGCCGCGCCTTCGGGGAAGCCGCGATCCATTCCTGCTCGCGCGCCAGCGTCTTCTGATGCGCGGCATCCTCGCGGCCTTCCTGCTCGAGCCGCTTCTGCTTCTGCTTGAGCCACGACGAGTAATTGCCCTCGTAGGGAATGCCCTTGCCGCGATCGAGTTCGAGAATCCAGCCCGTCACGTTGTCGAGGAAGTAGCGGTCGTGGGTGACGATCAGGATCGCGCCGGGATAGTTGCGCAAGTGCCCCTCCAGCCACGACACCGACTCGGCATCGAGATGGTTGGTCGGCTCGTCCAGCAGCAATAGCTCCGGCTGGTCGAGCAGCAGGCGGCACAGCGCGACGCGGCGTCGCTCGCCGCCGGAGAGTTTCGTCACGTCGGCGTCGTCCGGCGGGCAGCGCAGCGCGTCCATCGCCTGATCGACCTTGCTGTCGAGATCCCACAGGCCTTGCGCCTCGATCTCGTCCTGCAGTTTCGTCATCTCGTCGGCGGTCTCGTCCGAATAGTTCATCGCCAGTTCGTTGTAGCGATCGAGGATCGCCTTCTGCTTGGCGACACCCTCCATGACGTTCTCGCGCACCGACTTGGCGGGATCGAGCTGCGGCTCCTGCTCGAGATAGCCGACGCGCGCGCCTTCCGCGACCCAGGCCTCCCCGGTGTAATCCTTGTCGAGACCGGCCATGATCTTCAGCAGAGTCGATTTGCCCGAGCCGTTGACGCCGAGCACGCCGATCTTGGCGTCCGGATAGAACGACAGGTGGATGTTATCCAGCACCTTCCGGTTCGGCGGATAGGTCTTGGACAAGCCCTGCATGAAGTAGACGAATTGGCGCGCCATCGTGATCCCTGAAAGCGTTGCAATTTTAGGGGGAATTTGCTGCCGCTGATGTAGCGGCGCGGAAGCCAAAGGGCAACCTTGGCTTAACCATCCGGAAAGCTTGACGAGAAGAGCATTCTTCGCGGTCTCATTCGAACTGCATTTTAATTGTATCCACCAGAGAATGGCGGGATCGGAGATCACCGCGGCCTTCGGCAGAAGTTCGCGACCAAACACGGCAGAAACGACCATGACGACCAGCGTATCGGCGTCAACCTCCGGCCAGACCGGAAAACAGGATCAGCAGCGCGCATGGCTCGATAGGATTCGCGGCTTCTGGCGCGATTTCGCTGCGACCGCTTTCAATTCCTACCGGCCCGAACTGCACTACATGCGCGGACCCGGACCCGCCTGGCACGCCAAACACGGCCAGCATCCACCGGGTGGCTCCCGATGAACCGGCTGCGCAGCCGCGATCTCGCGTCACGCAACGGCGGCGCGCGAACGAGCGCGCGCGGACCGATCGTCAACGAGGCCGCGCCGACGGCGCATTCGATCGCCGGCGCCAGACCGCACGCCGTCTCCGATAACTACCGGCGCTATTACGTCGAGATGATCGAGGACATCGCCGCGTGGCTCAAGGGCACGCAGATATCAGGGCCTCGTAGTCGATAAAACTGCCGCAGGATGAAGTCACACCTTGAGGCCGTCCCTGCGAGGGGTCCGGCTCATCCGCCGTGGGCGTCAGGCGATCTCGAAGCAGCGCGGCGGCTACCGGATCGTGACCGGCGCCGGCAGCGGGGCCACCGCGGCCGGCTGGGTTCCGGGCAGGCTCGCCGTCAGCGGCGGCTGCGGAACGGGCGCTGCATTCGGCGGCGGCTGACCCGAGGCAGGCTGGGTGGAAGCCGTCGTATCCGTGTGCGGCGGACCGCCCGGCAGCACCACGACGCGGGTGCCGACCTTGACGCGATCGAACAGGTCCGAGACATCCTCGTTGAGCATCCCGATGCAACCCGACGATACGAACTTGCCGATCGTCGAGGGCTGGTTGGTGCCGTGGATGCGATAAACGGTCGAGCCGAGATACATCGCGCGCGCGCCGAGCGGATTGCCGGGACCGCCGGCCATGAAGCGCGGCAGGTAAGGCTGGCGCTCGATCATTTCCGTCGGCGGATGCCAGTCCGGCCACTCGGCCTTGCGGCTGATCTTCTGCACGCCGGTCCAGGTGAAGCCGTCGCGGCCGACGCGCACGCCGTAGCGAATCGCGCGATTGTTACCGAGGATATAATACAGGTACGTGTTCGCCGTATCGACCACGATGGTGCCCGCCGGCTCTTTGGTCGCGAACGTGACTTCCTGACGGCGCAGTCTCGGCGCCAACTGCTTTTCGCCGCCCTGATCGGCCTCGGGCTGCTCGTCCGGCGGCAGCGCCGACAATGGAGCGGGCCTGCCGTCCGCGCCCACCGGAGCCGGCGGCGGCGCGAAACCTGCGGTCGGGCCGCCCGTCGATGCAACCGTT
The DNA here is from genome assembly GCF_001896955.1 of Nitrobacter sp. 62-13. Lineage (GTDB taxonomy): Bacteria > Pseudomonadota > Alphaproteobacteria > Rhizobiales > Xanthobacteraceae > Nitrobacter. The sequence goes on from NZ_MKRN01000180.1 coordinate 33,091, forward strand.
TCGGGCGCGCGCGTCGGATACTGGGCGGGGCCGGGCTGACCGTAACGCGGATCGTCCGGCGACATCACCGGACCCCGCGCCATGCCGCGATCCGAGTAGGACGGAGCGGAGGCGGGGCGACCATAACGCGGATCGTCGGGCGACATGATCGGACCGGGCGCGGGAAGCGCAGCGGAATCGTGCGGCGGCGGCGGCGATCGGTCCTCCGCCGAATCGAAATCAGGAAGCCCGTCGATCGCAGCCGGGCGGCCATCTTCTGGCGGGTATGAAGACTCGCCCGGGTAAGCGGAGGGCGATGCGGAATAGATCGTGCCCGGCGCGGGCGGATACCCCTGAGCGGAGGCGAGCGAAGTTCCCGCTGCGCCAGCCAGGACCGTCGCAAAAACCGTCAGAATGCGCTTGATCATCATTGCCCTTGTATAAGCCCGACAAACCACCGGATCGTTAACGGCCACTTCGCGCAGGATAGCGGCGCATTCAAGACAATTCCGACAAAAGCGTCCCGATTCGATCATAATTCCCAATTCGCCCGGGAAGCGTGACCTCTGTGCCTCACCAGTTCCGCCGCACTGGCCAAGCTGGCAGTCACCGCGGCGATTTTTGGCGCGTGGCTGGGCCAGTTGCGGTATCCTCGAAACGCTTGATTCGCTGGAACCGGCTGGCGCGCCCATCAATCAGGCGTGTATCCTGCCACGTTCCGATGACCCGATCACCGTCGCGCACCGAGCGGCGAAGGCGGACCAACACCCATGCTGCCCGGCTTCCGTTTCCTCTCCGTCGCGATCGTGCTGGCCGTCTCGATGGTGATCTTCGGTCTGGGCGCCGCAGCCCTGCTGCGGGCGACGCATGAAGAGTTCGCAAGCCTGCCTCTCAAGCAAATGCCTGAAGTCACGTTCGGATCGCGAGAGGAGACGCAACAGCCGACGCTGGCGGTGCTGCAGGTCGATACCCCCGCCGCGCCGGAGCATGCCGACGCGCCCGCCGCGGCGGCACCGGATGCGCAGCCAAACTCCACCGGCGCCGCGCCTTCCGCCGCGAATTCAGCTTCGTCCGCGACCGACAGCACCGCGTCCGCTGCTTCCCCGGCGTTGCCCGACACCGCCGCGCCGCCCGGTGCGGACACGGCGCCCTCCGCCGAAGCAGCCACCGAAAAACCATCCGAGCCGCCGCGAGTCGAGACCTCGATCGAGGCAGGCGATGCCGTCAAGCCGGATAGCGCGAACGCCGGTGCTGCAACCACCGATGTCGCCAAATCGGATGCAGCGGCGAAAACCGACACCGCAAAAACCGATGTCGCCAAATCCGACGCACCCAAAGCCGATGCAGGCGCATCCGACGTCGCCGAAACGATGACCTCGCCATTCGGAGCGCATTTCAAGCCGCCTCTGCCTGGCCGCCGTCCCACACGGATAGCGCAGGCCACCGGGAAGGCGTCGTCGGTCGCCAAGCGATCATCGGCGAAGCCGCCTGTCGTCAAGCGCGCCCGTCACCGCCATGTGATCCAGCATCCGCGTCGCGTGCGACCGGTAGCTCCGAACCCGGCCTTGCAGCCAGCATCGCCGTTCGAATGAGGGCCGTTCAGGCGGGGCCGGTCGCGATCGGCGGGCCATCGCGCAATCCCCACTCCGACCACGACCCATCGTAGAGCGCGGAGCCGCGAACGCCGAGGCGATAAAGCGCGAGCGTGAGAACCACGGCTGACACGCCGGAGCCGCAAGTCGTAACGACAGGTTTCGCGAGATCGACACCGGCGCCGGCAAAGGCGGCGCGCAACTCGTCGAGCGGCTTCATGGTGCCGGTCTCGGCATCGAACAGCGCGCCATACGGCAGGTTGCGACTGCCGGGGATGTGCCCCGAACGCAAACCCGGCCTCGGCTCCGCCGCGCTGCCCTCGAAGCGATTGACGGCGCGCGCATCGACGAGCTGCTCGCGGCGCGATGACAGGTTATCCACGAGCTGCGCCTTGCTGCGCACGCGGGCAGGATCGAACGCCGCCGTGAATTTGCCCGGCTTCGGCGACGCCGCGCCGGATTGAACGGGGCGGCCTTCCGCGCGCCATTTCTTCAGGCCGCCGTCGAGCACACGGACATCGCCGTGGCCGAAAGAGAGAAACATCCACCATGCCCTGGGAGCGGCGACCCAGCCGCCGGAATCATAAATCACAACCGTATCGCCGGAAGAAATCCCGAGCGCGCCGACATCACGCGCGAACTGCGCGGCATCCGGATACATATGCGGCAACGGCGAGGCGCGATCGGCCACCGCATCGACATCGAAAAACACCGCGTCGGGAATATGCGCGGCGAGAAAATCATCGACCGGCAGCGGCAGAACGCCGGGCATCTTGAACGAGGCGTCAACGACCTTGAGCCCGGCATCACCCAAATGCGCGGCCAGCCATTCGGTGGAAACGAGGGGATCGTCGGCGGTGGAGGTCATGGTCAGTATTCCGCTTGCATGTCATTGCCGGACATTACCGGTTGAAGAACGGCGTGGCTTCCGCTTGTCTTATGCCCGGCGATCCATCTTCTTCCCGAAAGATCGACACGCGGGTCTCAGGCGGGCGGAAACGGGGCTTCGCGCCCATGCCCGCATGACGAAACTATCAATCTAACCGCCGCCATGGCCGGACTTGTCACGGCCATCCACGTCTTTTGCAAGGTCAGACGACTGCAAGGCCAGACCACGAAGACGTGGATGCCCGGCACAAGGCCGGGCATGACCGGATCATCTCACGCCTTCGCCTGCGGCTCGACAGTCTCGACCGCTCCCCCCTCATCGCGCCAAGCCTTGAAGCCGCCGCCGAGATGCGCGACCGGCTTCATGCCCATGTCCTGCGCGGTCTTCGCCGCCAGCGCCGAACGCCAGCCCGAAGCGCAGTGAAAGATGAACTTCTTGTTCTCCTGGAAGATCGGTTTCGCATAGGGACTTGCAGGATCGATCCAGAATTCAAGCATGCCGCGCGGACAGAAAAACGAGCCGGGAATCCTGCCTTCCCGCTCGAGCTCGCGCGGATCGCGGATGTCGACGAGAACGGCATCGCCGCGTTCGACAGCCGCCTTGACGTCCGCCACGCTCATGGTCTCGATTTCCTTGTTCGCGTCCTCGAGCAACGACTTGATGCCGCGCGTGATCGTCTGGGTCATTTTTACCTCCGGCCTTTCCTTTCCCCGTGGCACGGGGAAAGCTCGGATTGGACAAACGATGCGAAGCATCCTCGCACAATCGGCGTGAACGGCAAATCATGCTTAACGCAATGCTCCTCCCCGAATGTAAAGTAACCGCAACAAGCGATCTCCTGGACCCGTCGGCTTTTTCATCTAGAATTGATCTGCTGCCCGGCCTATTGCCAAACGCGATATAAGCAGGCGAACATCAAGGAAATGCCGATGAGAGCGGCATTTCAGGAGGAGCGATTTATGGGCGTTATCGTGTGGTTGATCGTCGGCGCGATCGCGGGATGGCTGGCCGGCCTGATCGTGAAAGGTGGAGGCTTCGGGCTGATCGGAAACATCGTCATCGGCATCATCGGCGCAATCGTCGCCGGCTGGATTTTGCCGCTGTTCGGAGTCCTGATCGGCGGCGGCTTCTTCGCCCAGATCATCAACGCGGCCATCGGCGCCATCATCGTTCTCCTGGTCGTGGCGTTCATCAAACGCGCCTGACGTCAACCTCGCATTCGCCAAACGGCCGCCGACAACGGCGGCCGTTTTCCGGTGTGAGGTCCCCGACTTAAAACGACAGACGCAAGCCGCTTTTCAACAACGCGCGCCAGCACCAACGCGCCTCTCCTCAGGATCGAGGAGCGACCGACGCGCTGCTGTCGCTCTCAACCTCTGCGCCGCAGTGCGATCATCATCCGTTGATCCTTGACGTAACCCAGCGGCACGCCAAGGCGCTTGACCGTTGCAACCACCTTGCCTCGGCTGTTCAGATCGCAGTTCATGTGGGTCGGCGCGATGAAAAAATCGGCGGTTTCCCAAACCTTCGCCCAGTGCAGGTGGGATCTGGCCTTCTTCAGGAACGCCGCACGCTCGCCGCAGAACGCCACGGTGTAGACATGATGCGCGTCGCGGCTCATAAGCGGCTCGGTTTTGGCGAGATAGGCTTCCAGCCCGTCGACCGCTTCGGGCATGATCGTCGCCCAATAATCCGTCGCATAGAGCCGCGATGCGCCCGCGAGCCCGCCCACAAGCGGGTTATAGACAACGTATTCATAGGGGTGCAGCCGGTAGAGCGTGAGCGCGTTCCAGGAAAACCCGGCGGCGATCACCGCCAGCAGTGCCGCCGCAACCGGCCGCTGCCAAGCCGCGGCTCGCGCGACCACCGCATCCAGCCCGACCCCGGCCAGCACGGCCATCGGCGGCAGCACGAACAGGAAGTGACGCAGGCCGCAAAATGCGGGGCCATGCGCGATCGCCTCGCAGAGCAGCGGGAAGAAGGCCGCGAACGTGATTAACGCGACGTCGCGGCGGCGGCGGCCCGATGCCGCTTCCTGCGCGCGAGCAGGAACAGCCGCGAACATCAGCGCCAGCGCCGTTCCTGCCAGCATCAACAACGGCACCTTGATGAGAAGATAGACCGGCACGTACCAGCGCGGCACCGTGGCCATGCGATAGATGTGTCCATCCAGTACCGTGGGGATGTCGTAGCCGAAATCGCCGAAGCTGATGAGCCCGCGGATCGGATTGAGCGGCGCCAGCGCCGACCACGGCCAGGCGACGATCATGATCGCGTAGGCGATCATGAAGGCTGGCATGAATCGCAGCAGCGATGCGGCCATGAACGATATCGCGTCACGGGGCGTGTGGACGCAATGCGCGGGCGCATTGAGCGCGATCGCGACGGGGACATAGCAGACCAGCAGGAGCGCCAGCACCTTGATGCCGAGTGCCGCGCCTGTCAGCATGCCGAAGCCGACGAGATGACGAAGCTGCGGACGCGGCAGGTCGCGGGCAACCTGCGCCAGGAAGTAGATCGCGCCGGCCATCGCCGCGGCGAGCGGAATATCCTTGGTGTGGTGAAACATGGTGCCGTACCACGATCCGCACACCGCCAGCGCCACGCCTGCCAGAAATCCGGCGCGGGGGCCGGCGATCAACCGTGCGGTGGCGAGCGCCGCACCGAGTCCGCCGACACCGATGGCGGCGCTCATCAGGTGCCGCAGATCAAAGACATCGAGGGAAACAATGTGGCCAAGCAGGACTGCGAGGGAATCGAACAGCCCGCCGTAGAGGTAGAGATTATACAGCGCGAAGAGCGAGCGATCGGCGAAGCCGCTGCGATAGTAGGCGACGATCAGTTCGCCATAGCGATGCTGGATCCATTCATCGTTGGTGACCGCATAGCCGCGGAACGTGGTCAGGACGAGGATCGCCAGAATGGCAAGCAGGGCGAGCGAAGCGAGGTCGTACAAATCCCGCCCGGCGATCATGCGCAATCCATGCGGCGCCCTTGATCGGTTGCCGGGTGGGGCGAGCGACCGCTCGATATTCCCCGCCAGGTCGCGGGCCACTTCAATCATGACGGAGAATCCTGCTGCACCGTCGCGCTAGAGTCCGTTTCAACTGCGTTGAACCAGACTCGTCGCTTATCCTTTTGTTTGAGCGCGATCTTTTCCGAAAACCGGCTTCCACTTTTCGGGATCATGCTCTGATGCGGCGACTGACGATTTCACCGCGCCCCGGCCCACGCAGGCGTTGCTTTTGCCCGGACCAGGCAATTTTGGCAAGCGGCATGGAACGAGCCGCAGCCGACAAGGACACGCTGATGGCTTTATCGAACTCTACCGCGACGCAGGATGGAGACCCGCAGATGGCAAAGGCTCTCGAGGCCTTTCATTAAGCTCGTAGGTGAGATGCGCCTTGACCTTCGGCCACTCGGCGGGAAGGATGCTATAGACGACGGTGTCCCGCAGCCCGTTCGGCGACGTTTGATGGTTGCGCAGCGTGCCGTCCTGCCTGGCGCCGAGCCGCTCGATGCCGCGCCGGCTGACATGATTGAAAACGTGAGTGCGGAATTCCACCGCGATGCAATCCAGCTTTTCGAAAGCGTGCGTGAGCAGCAACAGCTTGCACTGGGTGTTGACAGCCGTGCGCTGCACCCGCTTCGCATACCAGGTCGAGCCGATCTCGACGCGACGGCTCGCGGCATCGACGTTCATATAGGTGGTCATGCCCGCGATTCTGCCGTCCGCGTCCCGCACGGTGAACGGCAGCATGGTGCCGGAGGCTTGCAGCGACAGCCGCCGCTCGATCTCGGCCCCCATCTTCTCCGGCACGGGAACGAAAGTGTACCAGAACTTCCAGATCTCGCCGTCCCGAACCGCCTCGACCAGAGGACTGCGATGGTCGTACGACAGCGGCTCGAGCCGCGCATGAGGCCCTTCGAGCGTGACGGGCTGTAGCCAGGACATGGTTTACTCCGCAACACGTATCGTCATCGCTATCGTCATTGCGCGATCGCGACACATCGGCAAAACCAATTTATTTCCGGCTCCGCATCCCGCCAGTCCCACGACGAGAAAAAAATGCGGATGGCCGTCCCTGCCGGAAAACCGCCTGAACTACTTTCCGCTCTCCTTTGCGTTGTCTTTTCCGCCCTCCTTTACCGGCGGCTGCGGCTGCTTCTTCCGCGCCTCCTGAAGTTCGGCCACGGTCTTCCGCAATTCCGCCACCGTGGTCTCCAGCGCCTCGATCCTCCGGTTGGCGGCATCGATCTTCTGGCCGCTGTCGGTGACAAGTCTGCTGATGGTCCCTTGCAGGAAATTCACGTTGCTCTGCAGGCAACTCGTTCGCCGCTCCATTTTCTTTTCGGCGGTACAGATCTCGATACCGGGAACGTCCTGGGCCTGGGTCGCGCCGACGCGCAGCACGCAGGCGATAGCGATCATCAGCACCCGTGAAAGGATTCGGCCGGTCATCTGCACTCCGTCATAACAATGATTCCCGATCGGCACCTTTGCAGAACGGCACGACGGGCGCGAGAGCCGTGGGGCATGATGGGGCAATGTGCGGCGAAGCGACGCCGGTCCGCGCTCCGCCATATCTGGAATGATCCATCGAATTTATGTCTTCCGGTGTCGCGATGGAACTGTTCCACCGGAACGCTACCGGACCTCGGTCACCGCGAAGCGGCGGGTCCGGGCTCGGGTTCCGATAGCGCCGCATTTGATTTCAAATCATCGCAAACGGAGTCCGCCGCGTTAGATGCAATTAACGCTGGCGACGAAAACCTTGCCGACCGTGCAGGCGCTTGTCGTCGAAGCGGGCTTATCCTCGTTTTTCATCCGAGAAACAGGCAATGGGATTCGACTGGCAAACCATATTTGGCCCGGCTCTCGCGACACTGGTGGCGATCGCGTCCATCCTTGTCGAGCGCAATGTCGGCACCATTCCGGACCCGGCGGCGCTGTATGTCTGCGTCGTCGCTTTCGCAGCATCTCTTGGAGGAACGACATCCGGCCTGGTCAGCGCCGCCATCGCCCTCGCCGCCTCCACGCCCTTCCTTGCGCACCACGGCGCCATGCAATCCGTCTATCTTCCGCGGCTGGCGCTGCTGGCCCTGACCACCGTCGGCACCGCCGTCATCATCGGGTTGCTGCGGAGACGATTGAAAGACACGCTCAGATGGCGCGAGCAGCATGCGACCGCGGCACGGCTGTCCGCCGCCCTCGACCGGATCGACATCGGCATCGTGCTGCTCGACGCGGACACGCGCGCCGAATTCATCAACCGCGCTTTCCGGAATTTTTTCTCGCTCCCGGACGAGAAGGCCGACAGCAAGCCGCCATTCATTGCGCTGATGTACCACGGACGCGACACCGGCGCGTATGAATTGCCCGAGGACGAACTCAACCATTTCATCGCCGAGCGCACCAAGATGATGCGCGCGGGCGACCAGACCCCGATCAACATCAAGCTCAGGAGCGGTGAGGTATTGCGCTTCTGCTGCACGGCGCTTCCGGACGGCGGCCGGATGCTGAGCTATACTCCGGTGACCGATCTCGTTCGTCGTACCGACGATCCGGCAGATACCGACTATTACCTGTCGCTGCGCGGCGGCGCCCATCGCTCCCTGATCAATCATCTGCGCGCGGCGGAATGATGAAGGCCAGCTCGTAAACAACAACGCACGACCTTCATCGAACGTGTTGCGGGCGACACCAGCGCTTACGGTGCCTGTGGGCTTTCGCCAGAATGCTGCCCGGCTTTTTGGGGCAACAGCAGCAGACAGACGACAATAAAGGCCACGAGAACCGCAGAGGCGGTGAAGCGGCTGAAGTCGAGCCCACCTTTGCTCAGAGGCTTGTCGAGCAGATCTCCGACGGTTGCGCCAAGCGGCCGAGTCAGGATGAAGGCAGCCCAGAACAGCAGGGTGTGCGAGATGGAGGTCCAGAAATAAGCGGCGGCGATCAGGGCCAGCCCAGCGCCGAACACAAGCGCCCCACCTTCGTAGCCAAGACCTGTGTTGTCGGCCATCCAGTCGCCGAGCGCCGTACCCAAGGTTTGCGAAAACAGGATCGCAGCCCAGTAGAAGCCCTCGACACGCGGGGTCGTCACCCTGTCGACGGAAATGGAGCCCTCGAACCGGTGCCACACATAAAGGGACATCATCAACAGCACGAACAGGATAGAAGAGCCGCCCGCATAACCGACGCCGAGCGAACGGTCCGCGAAATCCGCCATGGTGGTGCCCGCCGTCGTTGTCGCAACGATCACTGCCCAATACAAAAACGGATGAAACGAGCGCGCGCGGATTTGCGCAGCGCCCGCCGCCGCGAAAATGCCGATGAAAACAATGCTACTGACGGCGTAGCCCAGATTCATCGACATCGACACGGCATCGCCCGCTGTTTCTCCGAGGGTCGTGGCGGCGATTTTGACAATCCAGAACCCCAACGTGACAGCAGGCACCTTGTTCAGGCTAGTCGTTGCAATGCTTGTCATCACGCATCCTTGAAGGTTTGACGGGAGCTGTCGCACAGATTCTGACTAAAGCCGATGCGTGCGTGACCGGTCCGTCGCTGTCCTTGCGCCGCCACCCTCACGCAGTATCCGATTTCACCTTCATCGATTCGGGGAGTATATTTCTTCTGGATAAACTCGGCATCTTCATGACCCACCAGATCGGACAGCAGACCCAACGCCGACTCGTCTGTTCCGGATGCGGAACGGAATTCGGCTGCGACCTGTCGGGGAACTGCTGGTGCGCCGAGGAAACGGCGCGGCTGCCGATGCCGACCCGAGGTGGCGACTGCCTTTGCCGAGATTGCCTGCGAAAGGCGGCCGCGCGTTCGTCGACATCGGCGTGATCCCCTGCGTCCGCATATCCGTGAGAATGCGCCCTTTCGTGCGGACCGGACTCGTCCCATATTGCCGGCATGGCGAACACTCCCGATCCTTCGAAACGATCCGGCAAATCTCCCGGATCCAAGGTTCCGAAATCCAAGACCCCGAAATCGAAGGCGCATCGTCCCGAGGTGCAGCCGATCGGCCCGGCGCTCGCGGAATTGCTCAATCCGGCGATCAATCGTGGCGACGCCGGCGTCGGCTCCGGCACCGGCTTGCAGCCACCGCCGGACAATTCATGGGATCGCCGCTCGGGCGGCGAGGCAGCCGCGCATCGCGCGCGGAAATCGACGCGCGGCAAGAGCGACGCGACGGCGAAGCGCGATGCAGCTTCACCCTCCCCTGAAGGGGCCGAGACGAGCGAAGCTCGCTCTCTAGGGTCGCATGTCGCAGACATGCGGAGTGGGGTGACGGACAGTTCACCCCCGCCCGCCTCGCTCAGGCGCGCAAGTGCGCTGCCGGGCTCGTCGACCTCTCCCCTCAAGGGGGAGCTGAAGACAGAAAGCGGCTTCGGCGAGGCGCCGCAATCGGAATTCGCGACGCCGAACTACGGCACATCAGCGACGATCCCGACACTCGATCCGGAACTGGCGCGGCAACTCGGTCTGCCGACCGCGGAGGACGATGAAGGGGCCCCGGCGCGACCGCCGCGCAGCAAGATGGAAGGCCTCGGCGTCAAGGCGACCGCCGAATCGCTGGAGGCACTGCTGCGCGACGGCCGCCCGGAATTCAAGAAAGACGACGGCTCGCTGAAGGTCTGGACGCCACACCGGCCGCCGCGCCCGGAAAAGAGCGAAGGCGGCGTCCACTTCGAGATCAAGTCGGACTATGAGCCGAAAGGCGACCAGCCGACCGCCATCAGGGAACTGGTCGAAGGCATCAACCGCAACGACCGAACCCAGGTGCTGCTCGGCGTCACCGGCTCCGGCAAGACTTACACCATGGCCAAGGTGATCGAAGCGACGCAGCGCCCGGCGTTGATCCTTGCGCCGAACAAGACGCTGGCGGCGCAGCTCTACGGCGAGTTCAAGAATTTCTTCCCCGACAATGCGGTGGAATACTTCGTCTCGTATTACGACTACTACCAGCCGGAAGCCTACGTCCCGCGCACCGACACCTACATCGAAAAGGATTCCTCGATCAACGAGCAGATCGATCGCATGCGCCACGCCGCGACCCGCGCGCTGCTGGAGCGCGACGACGTCATCATCGTGGCTTCGGTGTCATGCATCTACGGTATCGGATCGGTGGAAACCTACACCGCGATGACGTTCGCCTTGAAACGCGGCGAGCGCGTCGATCAGCGCCAGCTCATCGCCGATCTCGTGGCGCTGCAATACAAGCGCACCTCCGCCGACTTCACCCGCGGCACTTTTCGCGTACGCGGCGACGTCATCGACATCTTCCCGGCGCACTACGAGGACCGGGCCTGGCGCGTCAACCTGTTCGGCGACGAGGTCGAGAGCATCGAGGAGTTCGATCCCCTCACCGGCCACAAGCAGGACGAACTGGACTTCATCAAGGTCTATTCCAACTCGCATTATGTGACGCCACGGCCGACTCTGGTGCAGGCGATCAAGAACATCAAGATCGAGCTGAAGCAGCGGCTCGATCAGTTGCATGCGCAGGGCCGGCTCCTCGAAGCGCAGCGACTGGAGCAGCGCACCACCTTCGACCTCGAGATGATGGAAGCGACCGGAAGCTGCGCCGGCATCGAGAACTACTCGCGCTATCTCACGGGCCGCCGCCCCGGCGAGCCGCCGCCGACACTGTTTGAATACGTGCCCGACAACGCGCTGGTGTTCGCCGACGAGAGCCACGTCAGCGTGCCGCAGATCGGCGGCATGTTCCGCGGCGACTTCCGCCGCAAGGCGACGCTCGCCGAATACGGCTTCCGCCTGCCCTCCTGCATGGACAACCGCCCGCTGCGTTTCGAGGAATGGGACATGATGCGGCCGCAGACGGTCGCGGTCTCGGCCACGCCGGCCGCATGGGA
>NZ_MKRN01000181.1:0-1871 GCF_001896955.1 Nitrobacter sp. 62-13
CTCTTGTGACTAATCCCAAACTCTTCAACGGCCGGCCATCCTAGATATTTACCATCTTGGTTCCCTTGGCTTCGCACAGCGCAACCTTTCACTCTCGTCAGCTCCCTCTTGTAATGGTTACGACGCTGTTGGCTCTTTCGTTAGTACAGAAAGCGTTTTAGTAAGGCGCTCAAAGCCTATGCTAATCAACTCTGCGAGAGGCAGCGTTCGGTTCGACCGACGGAAATCACCATCAAGTGGGTTGTTAATTTGGCGGAGTCAGAGCTGGTCCATCGGGTAAAGAGGCTATTTCAATCGTTTGCTCCTGCGTTGGCCTTCGGGGAGGAGAGGAACACAGCAATCCAGCGCGTATTTTCAAACTGGCTACAGACAATTGTCAGCGAGACGGTGAGTGGAATGGCAATGAGTGCGCCCGCGAATCCCCAAAGCCAGCTCCAGAATGTCAGCGCCACGATCACGGCTATCGGCGAAAGCGACAAACCTCTCTCCTGCAGTAGCGGGCAGACGAAATTGCTAATGACGATCTGAATCACCGAGAACCCGGCAAGCGTGAGCAGCGTTCCACTCAAGCTTTTGAATTGCATCAGCGCATAAAGCGTTGGAGGTGCAATGCCGACAAAATTGCCTAGCACCGGAACGAAGTTCAGCAGGAAGTTCAAAATGCCCCAAACCAACGGCAAGTCGAGTCCGATCGTGAACGCCCACAAGGCGGTGGCAATGCCGGTTATCAAGCTGGTCAGAAGCGTAATGCCTAGATACTGGCGAATTCGTTTGGCAATTTCATCGATAGTTCTGGCGATTTCGCGGCGCTCACCTTGGCCGAACTCACGACCGATTTTTTTGCTCATCGCGTCGACCTCGCGTAGTCCGAACATGACCAGTAAAGCTATGAAGCCGAGATAAATCAAAATGGTCGATGCATTGGAGAAGACTTCTTGGCCCACTCCGATCAATCTGGAGCGTTCTTCGAGCTTTAAGCCTTCGATACCCCACCTATTCAGCCAGCGCATGATCGCCTGATACGCGACCTCAAGTTGACCCCAATTGTCTCCAAATGCGTGAACAACTTGCGCGGCCGAGAAATAGAGCGTGGCGAAGAAGAGACCAAGGACGAACAACAAAATGAGACTCGCACCGATGTAGCTGGCCCATGGGATCAAGCGGTCAAGCCAGAGCTTGACCGGCCAGACGGCTGCGATCAGCAAAACTGACGCAGTCAGGGGCATTGTTACGGGGTAGCTCGCGCGGAGTGCTGCAACCGCCAGAATGGTCGCGATGAAAGCGAGCATCCGGTTGCGAACGGTATTGATGAGTGGCATTCCGCGTCTCTCTTGAAGCTAGGCTCAGGCTGGGCCAGTGAAGAAAAATGACAGTCCGAAAAGAACATAGACGCCGACCAGAAGCAGACCTTCAAACCAAGTGGTTTCACCATCCCGCGCGACGGCGTTGACGACGAACGCGGTGCTGGCAATGGCGAACAGATAGAGCGGGTTGTGGAAAACAAGATTCATGGGGCGTCCCATAGCCGCCGAGAGCAACACCAGGAGCGGCGCCACGACCAGCGCCATTTGAATCGCGGAGCCGACGCAAATATTGAATGCGAGACCGATCTTGTCGCGGTATGCGAACCAGCTCGCGGCAAACAGATCGGCGCTCGTTCCGACCAGCGCCAATACGATCACGCCGAGAAAAACGGGTGAAAGCCCCAAGCTCGCCGCCGTCCGCATCAGAGCGCCGGATACCATCTCCGCTTCAAGAGCTATGATGGCGGTTGCGCCAATCATGACGGCAAGCGATGACCAAAGACCCCAGGAAGGAGCGTCGTGGGATTCCTCGTCCGCAAACGTGTCCCGATGGGGGATCAGCGTATA
>NZ_MKRN01000181.1:1896-27403 GCF_001896955.1 Nitrobacter sp. 62-13
CTCTTCATCGGTGATGCGGATATCATGCGCGTAACCCTCGAGACGGCCGGTGTAGTCGAACACGGCCGGTAACAGCATCGCGACGACGGCTAGGATTAGAAGCGTCGAAAGCAGGCCGGCCTTGCCAGCATTGAATTTCTGCCGCTGTCGTGTAATGCCGCCGACCAGAATGGCCAAACCCAAGCCGAATAGACTGGTCCCAATGATCGATCCGGCGATTTGCGCCTGAACGACCGCGGCTTCGCCGCTCGCCAGCACGAACAGCGCCAGCAGCAACTCGGCGATGCTTCCGAAGCTTACCATAAGAAGTCCGCCGACCGCCGGCCCGGCGTGCTTGGCAACTTGCTCCGTTGCGCGCCGCATCCATTCTGCGAGGACTGCAACCCCTCCGGCGCTTGCCACAAAAATCCAGAACGGAGAGGCCGCGAAATACCTTAGCCCCAGCGACAACGGAACGATCGCCAGCAGACTGACGAGAAGCGCCGGCTTTGGCGTTTGATGAACTGTTGTTTTCATCGCGGCTAAAGTTCGCCTCGCCGGGCCATCGTCTTGATGCGGTCGGCCGTCCGGCATGCGATCGCCTGGATGGTCAGCGAGGGATTGACGCCGCCAACGGTGGGAAAGACCGAGCCATCGCAAATCCAGAGGTTGCGAATGTCCCAGCTCCGGCAATCGGCATTGACGACGCTGGTGAGCGGATCATTCCCCATCCGCGCCGTGCCGTTCAGATGACAGGTGTCATCATTCTGACGCCAGATGTCGGTTGCGTCGACGGCCTCGAGCGCCTCGGTCATGAACGCGAGCGAATGGTCGATCAGGCGCCGGTCATTGTCGCACCAGGAATAGGTGATGCGGGGAATCCGCAGTCCATATTGATCCGTCTCATCGGCAAGCGTGACGCGATTAGCCTCCTGTGGCAACATTTCGCCGACGATCTTCAAACCGACGACGTGATTGTAGTTCTCCATCTCGCTGATCAGATGCGGCCCCCAGAGTCCGCGGGCGCTCAGCAGGGTATTCGCCCATAATTGCGGCAGGGGGCCTTGGCTCATGTAGCAATAGCCGCCGAAGAAATCCTTACCCTTATCCTCGTAGTTCCAATGTTCGGTGATGGCGAGCGACGGCGGCCCTTTGTAGGAGCGCACTTCCCTCTCCATCGTCCCCCAGACAGCCTGGTTCGACTGCACCATTAGATTCTTGCCGACCAAGCCGGAGCTATTGGCGAGCCCGGCCGGGAAACGATCGGTTGCGGAATTCAAAAGCAGCCGCGGCGTTTCGATCGCATAGCCCGCAACGACGACATTGCGAGCACGCTGAAAGCGCCACTGGCCGTCGCGATGGTAATGGACGCCCGTTGCCAGATTCGAGTTATCAGCTTCGATCCTGCCGACCATTGCGAGATCGCGGATTTCGGCGCCGGCGGCGATAGCGCGCGGAATCCATGTCACGAGCGCGCTTTGCTTGGCATTGGTGGAACAGCCCGATGTGCAAAATCCGCGATATACGCATGGATGCGCCAGGCCGCGTGGCGCCGAAAGCGTGGCAATGGGCGTTTCTGTCCATTGGATGCCCAATGCTTCGCAACCGTCGGCAAGGGCGCGTGCTGCGGCATTGAGCTCGTGGGCCCGATAGGGGTATCGCGGCCGGTGCGGACCCCAGGGATAAGTGATCGGGCCTGCGATCTTCAACGCGTCCTCGACCTCGCTGTAATAGCGCCACATCTCGCGCCAATCGAGCGGCCAATCAGCGCCATAGCCGAGAAGGCTGCGGGATTTGAACCATTCGGGACGGAAACGGAGCGAGACCATCGCGAAGTGCACAGTCGATCCGCCGACCGCTTTGCCGCTGTTGTTGCCGCCCATCTGGAGCGGATTGGCTCCATCGACGATGCGGTCGTCGGTCCAATACAGCTTGGTCTGTTCCGACTCGTCCGACGCAAAGTCCTCGAGCGGCCGAAAATAAGGACCCGCATCCATTGCCACGACGGAGAAGCCATGCTCGGCAAGACGGCAAGCTAGCGTGCCGCCGCCAGCGCCAGTGCCCACGATGACAAAGTCGACGGGTTCGCTTTGCCGATATTGTCGCATCGGGACCCATCCGCCGAAGTGAAACACATCGGGCGCGCGGCCATCGACGGCGCGTGGAGTGGTACCGGGATCATCTGACACGATTGTTCTTCCGGCGTGCGGCTACGACGTTTCCGCCCTTAACTTCCGCGGCTTCCCAGGGATCGCGCTCGTCATAGTCTATCCGCACGTATCCGCGCGGACTCGCGGGACCGCCCCAGCCGATTTCGCTCCAGGCTGTCGGATGGGAGTAATAGGCGAGGACAATGTCTCTAGCCAAACGCATCCGGAAAAATACGTCAGACGCCATGTCGGTCCATGCGGGGTCTCGCAGTTCTCCGCTCTGCATGCGTGCGAGCAGAAAGTCCTGATCCGCTTCTTTCAAGATGTGAAAGGGAACGCCAAATGCAACGCGGGTCTCCAGATCAAGGGCTTTGAGGCCAAGTCGCCAAGCCTCACCGTCGCGCGGTGTACCCGGCAGCCGGTAACCGTCGGACTGCATCAGGTGTAATTTTCGATCGACAAGCGCGGCGATCGGAACTGGCCGCCGCGTCGGCGGCTGCGGCACGATCCGGCTTGCTGCTGCAACGACTGTCAGAAATTCATCGGCGGTGAAGAATCGTGGCTCTGATGCAGTGGCCAGGCGCTTGGCGATCACCTCTCGGGTCTTCTCGTTCCACGACGGGCCTTGCCGTTTCGACAACACGTCGTAGCCCGGAAAGCGGGTGCCAGGTCTGGAATCAGGCATCGGGATGATCTCTCATTAATCCCAATGCGGCTAGACCTGCGAGAGCGAGGCCTGCGAAACTTGGAGGGGCGGGAAGGGGAGGACCGTTCAGCACATTCTGGCTCCAGTTGCGCCAGCCGCCCATGTTCCGGGACACGCCATAGGCATGAAAGCCGACTCCTGCGAGGCCCATCGTCACGAGCAGCCGCATCCACCAGCGCACGAACGGATGACGGCGGCCGGGACCCGCGGCAGCGGTGCGCGCCAATAGCGCAGCGCCGAGCGGCGGAAGCGTCACCGGCAACAGCATAAAGGGGTTATGAAAAGCGCCGCGGAAATGAAGCAGGCCGGCCTCACCAGCCGTTCCCAGCAATCCGACGCTTGTAAGCGCCGCCATCGCTCGGCCAGCGGGGAGGTCAAAAATCGAAGGCGTGATGCCGCGAGGTGTTTCACGCACCCGCTCGGAGCAGAATCCGATCAGGCCCGACAGAAGGATAGCCATGGGCGCGCCGAGCGGCGCTCCATAGAATAGGTTCTGCCAGCTGAAGCCTCCGGCTTTCTTTGCAACATTGTAGAAGTGAAAGCAGGTGCCGATCAGGCCCGTGGTCGCGGCCAGCAAATAGGTCGTGTCGCGCATGATGTGAGCGGCTTTGCGCCGGTCGGCGGTGCCATGGACGCTGACGCCAAGCGTCGCCGCCGAAACAATCAGCGGGGTGAACATCGCCTTGTTCTTGAATGAACCCCGATAATGCTCGACGCCACTGTCAGCCAGCACCGATAATGCGAGCATACCGGCCGCGCGATTGAGCCGCTTCGCCGCAGTCACTGTCGCGGGCACATCGAGTTTGCCACCGAGAATGCGATTGTCGTAAACCGCCTTGGCTTGTTTAGGCTCACCCGTGCGATATTTCCGCGCTCGGGCGAGAGAACGCTTGTCAAGTAGAGAGGAGCTCGCCGCGAGAGCCGCCAATCCAAGCGCGATTTGCGTCGCTGTTACCCCGTTGCTTCGTCTCATTGCTAATCCCTATGCGGCATAACGTGCTGCATCCTGCTCTTTGAAAATGAGTCCATTTCCGGGCCGCGACAGATCGGGTTCGATCCGACCCTTTTTAGGCGCCGGTGCACCTTCGAACAGCATGTGCTCGATACGGACGTGGTCGTGAAACCATTCAAGATGACGTAACCGCGGCGCCGCGCATGCGACGTGAAGGTGCAGCGCCGGAGCGCAATGACCGGACAAGTCGACATGAAAGGCTTCGCATATGGCTGCGATCTGAAGGAAAGCCGTGACTCCTCCGCATCGCGTGATATCTGCTTGCTGCACATCCACAGCATGCGCTTCGAGCATTCGACGAACATAGCCGACGGTGTAGGCATATTCGCCCGCAGCGACTTCAATCGGAGCTGAAATCCGCTCCCGAATCGCAGCGAGGCCTTGCAGGTCATCAGAAGACACCGGCTCTTCAAACCAGCCTACGTTTTGCCCCGCGAATAATTTGGCGAGAGTCAGCGCTTGCCGGACCGTGTAGGCGCCATTGGCGTCCACGAACAATCCGGCATCGCCGATCGCACGCTTCGCCACTTCGACCCGGCGCGGGTCATCGTCCGGATGAGAGCCAACCTTCATCTTTACGAATGCGCAGCCATCATCGCACACCCAACTCGAGAGTTGAGTGGCAAGTTCTTCATCCGAATAGCTGGTGAAACCTCCGCTACCGTAAATTGGAATGCTGCGTCGATAACCGCCCAATAATCTCGCTAGCGGCAGGTTTAGGAGCCGAGCCTTCAAGTCGTACAAGGCCGCGTCGACGGCGGAGATGGCAGTCGCAGCCAGGCCTTCCCGGCCAAGATTACGAACGCAGTGCTGCATCGAAAGCCACGCGCTTTGTGGATCGAGAACATCGAAGCCTTCGATCGCATTCGCCAGTTCGTCCTGAATTAATGTCACGATCGATGCACCCGAATAGGTGTAGCCGATTCCGCACGTTCCCCCACCTGAAACCTCGACAAGGACAAGCGTCGTGGCGTCCCAGGCAATCGTGCCGTCAGCCTCCGGCTTATCAGTCGGGATTTTGAAGGCCCGGGCCCGAACCCGTTCGATCGGAACTTGTATTTTCATTTCATTGCTTGCCAGGGAGGATACTTGTCAGAAGTTCTTTGGCGCTGTTCTTCAAGACGCTCCCGAGCTCAGGCTCGTCGGACATCATCATCATGAAGTTTTTCGCGTCCTTCAACGTGATGTGCGGAGGCAGCGGCGGAACATTGGGATCCGTATAGGCCTCAAGGATCACGGGACGGTCCGCTCCCAGAGCTTCATCCCAGGCAGCTCCGACGTTGTCGGGATGATCGACGAAGATACCCTTGAGGCCGATCAGTTCGGCGTAGCGATGATAAGGAAAATCCGGAATGCTCTGGGTCGATTCGGTCTTGCCGGCGCCGAGCTGGATGCGTTCTTCCCAAGTGACCTGATTGAGATCCCGGTTGTTGAGAACCAGCACGATCAACCTCGGATTAGACCACTTCTTCCAGTATTTGGAGATCGTGATCATGACGTTGAGGCCGTTCATCTGCATTGCGCCATCGCCCATGCACGCAATTACAGTTCGGTCGGGGAATGCCATTTTGCCGGCAACCGCGTAGGGTGTGCCTGCGCCCAGCGACGCGAGGCCGCCCGACAGGGAAGCTTTCATGCCGCGGCGGATTTTGAGGTCGCGTGCGTACCAGTTGGCGACGGAGCCAGAATCCGCTGTGATAATGGCGTTGTCAGGCAAACGAGGCGACAGCTCGTAGAATACCCGTTGGGGGTTGAGCGGTTCTGCGGAATCCATCGCACGATTTTTGAGCGTTTCCCACCACGATTTCAGATTGCTCTCGATTTCCGTGGTCCACGCCTCATCAGTCTTCTGCTTAAGAAGAGGTAGTAATGCGCGCAAGGTCGTCGCACTATCGCCGACTATGTTGACGTCCATCGGATAGCGCAGGCTGAGTCGGCTGCCGTCGATGTCGACCTGCACACCGCGCGCCGAACCCGGCTCGGGAAGGAACTCGCTGTAGGGGAAAGACGAGCCGATCATGAAAAAGGTGTCGCATTTCTTCATCAGATCCCAGCTCGGCTTGGTGCCGAGCAGACCGATCGAACCGGTAACGAACGGAAGACCGTCCGGCAGAACGGCCTTGCCCAGCAGCGCCTTGGCGACCCCCGCCTTAAGCCGCTCCGCGACGGCAATCACCTCATCCGTTGCATCGAGCGCTCCCGCGCCGACCAGCATCGCCACCTTATTGCCGCTGTTCAGCACATCCGCAGCGGCGTGAAGCAGGCTTTCGTCGGGCAATTTTGCCGGGCCTGCATAGCCAATGCCGGTATGTGTAGCGCCATGCGCTAGTGGAGGGTCTTTATAAGGAAGCTTCTGCAAGTCGTTTGGCAAGATCACGCAAGTCACCGTCCGTTTGGTATGTGCAATTCGAACCGCGCGGTCGATGAGATGGCGAACCTGCTCGGGCACGCTCGCCATTCCGACGAATTCACTTGCGACGTCTTTAAAGAGAT
This sequence comes from Nitrobacter sp. 62-13, assembly GCF_001896955.1. Taxonomy (GTDB): domain Bacteria; phylum Pseudomonadota; class Alphaproteobacteria; order Rhizobiales; family Xanthobacteraceae; genus Nitrobacter. The sequence continues at coordinate 8,237 of NZ_MKRN01000181.1, forward strand.
TCTGCAGGTCTACTTCCTGCTGATAGCTCGCGCCCAGCGCCGTTCGGGCCTGTTGACCAACCAACGCGATCACTGGCATGTGATCGAGCTTGGCATCATAAAGACCGTTGAGAAGATGAATCGCTCCCGGTCCGGACGTTGCGTAGCAAAGGCCCACTTGGCCGGTGAATTTGGCGTGTGCGGAAGCCATGAAGGCCGCCATCTCTTCATGGCGCACCTGCACGTATTCCATGACGTCCTTGGCCTTCTCCAACGCCACGTCCAGGCTACCAACACCGTCGCCGGGATAGCCATAGACACGCTTCAATCCCCATTCTGAGAGCCGATGCCAAACGAACTCGCTGACATTCTGGGTCATTGGCAATTATCCTTCGGCGTATTCAATTGGTGAAGGGACGCATTAATGAACTCCCAGCGGCAACGCCGAAGAACATGGAACGTTGCAATCACTGCGGCGGAGGATTCGTCAAACGCCGTCAGCAGCCGGCACGTCGTTTGCGCCGGAGTTCACGCTTTTGTGGACAGTCGAACGGATCTTGCAGGAACTTTCTTTTAACCGCACGATTGTGAATGACATCAATTTTTCCGCCATTCGCTATGCATCATCAGTTCCTGAGAAATGATCACGGCCAACGGACCCCCGCGGTGGGTCTGGAGACACGACGTTGTACCGTAGTTGCCAGAAGAGCCCGCGTTTCACATTCACGTTTTGCTGAAGGTCGCGACAGAGCCGCGCTGACCAGTCATCTTCACATCGGTCTGACGTCGAAGGTGATCATGAACGACATGCCGGCTCATTTGCAAAACATACAAAAAGCAAACGGCCCCGCGCCGAGTCTCGCCCTGAAAAGGCCAAGTCTATGAGCGCTCTATCCGTCGGACGTAAAGTCTGGGTGATCCCCGAGGGCTATATTCCCGGCCAGAGCGTCAGTAGTGATCCTGCGCTTGTTTCACATGAGACCGCCTGCATTCTCAATTCCTCCCACGAGGATGCTGAAATCTCAATCACGCTGTTTTTCACGGATCGGGAGCCGTGCGGCCCTTATCGAATGAAAGTTGGCGCGCGCCGAACGCTGCATCTGCGATTCAACGATCTGAAAGATCCGGAACTGGTGCCGCGCGATACCAGCTATGCGTCGGTGATCGAATCGACGGTGCCGGTCGTTATACAGCACACCAGACTTGATTCCAGAAATCCGAATATTGCGCTGCTCTCGACTATCGCGTTTGCCGCATAATTTAAGTCTGGAGAAAGCTGACCACGAGGTAGTCACCGGCGCGAGGTATTAAGTGGCGCAGGTTTTTCGTCCGGCAGCGAACACTGTCGCATTGCTGGTCATTGCATCGCTTGGTGCGGTCCCGGTTCTCGCCGTTGGCCTTGGGTTCTCGCTGATGGCATCGCCCTATGTCACGAACCAGTCGGTTACCCGGAAGCAGCCGGTGCCATTCAGTCATGCGCACCACATCGGCGGCTTGGGGCTGGATTGTCGCTATTGCCACACCTTGGTATCGGTCGCGCGTTTTGCGGGAATTCCTCCCACTAAAACCTGCATGACCTGTCATTCGCAGCTTTGGACCAATGCCGCGATGCTGGTCCCGGTTCGAGAGAGCCTTGCCAATAACAAGCCAATTCGCTGGCAGCGCGTCCATGTGCTTCCCGACTACGTGTACTTCGATCACAGCATCCACATCGCGAAGGGCGTCGGTTGTTCGACCTGTCATGGCGCAGTCGACCAGATGCCGCTGATGCGGCAGGCGGCGCCGTTGACCATGGGCTGGTGCCTGGATTGTCACCGAAATCCCGAAACCGAGATCCGCCCGCGTGACAAAATCTTCGACATGAAGTGGAAGCCGCCAAAAAACCAGATCGCGGAAGGACGCCGTCTCATGCGCGAATATCATATCGATACGACCCATCTCACGGATTGTTCAAAGTGTCATCGATGAAACCCGGCTTGTCTGGAACCAACCCGGAAGACATCTTGCGACTTTCGCGGCGAGATGCCCTTCGGATATTCGCCGCGCACATGGCGCTCGCTGTTGCCGGATGCAGCAAGCCGGTCGAAGAAATCGTCCCCTACGTGACGATGCCGGAAGGTCTCGTGCCCGGCGAACCGCTGCGATTCGCCACCACCCTGCCGATGGGCGGCTATGGCCTGGGTATCATGGGCATCTCGGTGGACGGTCGCCCGATCAAGATTGAGGGCAATCCGCATCACCCTTCCAGCCTTGGAGCGACGGACGTTTTTGCCGAAGCGGCGGTGTTGTCATTGTACGATCCGGACCGGTCGCGGACACCAATCCTGAGGGGAAGTATCGCATCTTGGGATGCATTCCGTGCCGCGCTGCTGCCGCAGCTGGCAAAGCACGACGTGAACGCGGGTGCAGGCCTCCGCCTGCTAACTGGACGCATTACCTCGCCCACATTGCTACGCCAGATCGATCACCTGTTCACACGTTATCCGAAGGCCATGTGGCACGTCCATGAACCGGTCGACGATAGCCTGGAGCGCCAGGGCACGGAGCTGGCGTTTGGGCGGGCGCTGCACGCACTGCCGCGTCTCGACAAAGCCGAAGTGATGCTCTGTCTCGATGCGGACCCGCTGGGGCCGGGCCCAAGTCAAATTGTCAACGCGCGGCGCTGGATTGAGGCCAGAAATCCGAAGAATGCCCGGGGTTTTTCGCGCTCCTATGTCGCAGCGAGTGCACCCACGCTGACCAAGATCAAGGCCGATCATCGCCTGGCGCTGCATCCTGCCGGCGTCTCCGACATTGCAATCGCAGTCGCCAACGTCATGGGAGCGGGGATGGCTCAGCCGAACCTTCCGCCGTCCTCAGAGCGCTTTGTCAATACAGCGGCGCAAGATCTCATCGCGCACAAAGGTCGCGCGCTGATTCTGACGGGACGCTCGCAGCGCGCGGAAATTCATGCCCTGTCTCACTGGATCAACGCCCAACTCGACGCTCCACAGGACTTTATAGCACCGTTCGACCGCTCGGCAGAGCATCAACCGTCCACGTTGGCAGCCCTGGCTGAAGACATTCAGGCCGGACGGGTCGAAACGCTCGTGATTCTCGACAGCAATGTGGGCTATGACGCGCCGGCCGATCTATCGATTACTGCTAACCTCGGCAAGGTTCCCTTCAGCGTTCATCTCGGCTTGTATGCCGACGAGACAGCGGGATTGTGCCAGTGGCATCTTCCGCAATCCCATCCATTCGAAAGCTGGTCGGATCTACGCGCGATCGATGGTACAGCGGCAATTGCGCAGCCGCTGATCCGGCCGCTGTACGAGACCCGCTCTGCTCATGATCTTTTAACGATGTTGGCGAGACAGGATGCCGTTTCGTCGTACGACCTCGTTCGTGAAACGTGGCGACCAGTCGGAGGAGACTCCTTTGAAGACTGGTGGCGGCAAACCTTGCACGATGGCGTGGTGGCTGGCACCGCGCCCTTGTCCGTTGTCGCGGCGGCGCCAACGCGCCCGGAGGTGACGTCGACTGATGAAACGCAGAACGAATTGGCACTGGTCCTGTCTCCCGATTCCAGCGTATGGGACGGCCGGTTTGCCAATAGCCCCTGGCTCCAGGAGTGTCCCAGGCCCATCAGCAAGGAGGTCTGGGGCAATGCGCTGTCGATCGGCGCCGCCGACGCAAGGAGACTGAACCTGAAGACCGGCGACGTGGTTCGCCTGTCCTTGAAAGACCGTGTGATTCAAACGCCGGTTCTCGTCAGCGACGGATGTCCACCCGGCGTCATCAATCTCACGCTCGGCTATGGCCGCCGGAACGCCGGCGCGATCGGCAACGCGATCGGCGCCGATGCATACCGCCTTCGCACATCCGATGCACTGTGGATGATCGAAGGCGTTACCATCGCAGCCGCCGGAAAGCGGCAGGAGATCCTGACGACCCAAAACCACGTCCGTCTTGAGGGGCTGGCGCGCGACCTCTATCCGGTTCGATGGCTGAACGATCTCGCAAGCGCGGCCAGGTCAGACGCGGAGGCCCCTTCGCTGCCGACATTTTATCCGCCCGCAGCAGCCGACACTTATGCGTGGGGTATGGTGATCGATACCGCGGCCTGCATCGGTTGCAATGCCTGCTTGGTCGCCTGTCAGGCCGAAAACAATGTGCCTGTCGTCGGACCCGAGGAGATCGCACGTGGCCGCGACATGCATTGGCTGCGCGTCGATATTTACGACCACGACATGCCGGCAGATCCCGTGACCGGATTTCAGCCTGTGCCGTGCATGCAATGCGAAAACGCGCCGTGCGAGCCGGTTTGTCCTGTCGCCGCCTCCGTGCATGACAGCGAGGGCCTGAATGCGCAAGTTTATAATCGCTGCGTCGGCACGCGCTTCTGCGAGGCCAACTGTCCCTACAAAGTACGGCGTTTCAACTTCTTCGGCTATGCGGACGGCCAGGAATACGCCAACCTCGGTGCCGAGACGATCAAGGCGCAACGCAACCCGGACGTCTCGACCCGTCAACGCGGCGTAATGGAAAAATGCACCTACTGCGTCCAGCGTATTAGTCGCGCCCGGCGCAAAGCGAAGAAAGAGGATCGCACGATTGCCGAGGGAGAGGTCGTCACCGCCTGCCAGAGCGCGTGCCCCACACAGGCTATCACCTTTGGCGACCTCAATAACCCAGACAGCGTAGCAAAACGTCTCAAGAGCGGTCCGCGGAATTATGAGCTGCTCGGTCACCTCGATACCCGTCCGCGCACTACTTATCTGGCGGACCTCCGTAACCTGAACGGCGCGCTCAAAGGGGAGCATTCATGAGCGCAATCGCCTCCGCTCCCGCAATCGCCTCCGCACCCACCAATCCTGCTCACCCCTGGATCGCCGCGGAGCATGCCAGTTACGGCGAGGTGACCGCCCTCGTTGCTGACCCGATTTTGCTCCGAACGGCAGGCCGGCGCTGGTGGATAGCTTTCGGCGTGAGCGGGTTGTTCGTCGTTGTGACCCTCGTGGCCATCTACGTGCTGTTCACCGAAGGCATCGGCGTCTGGGGAGTCAATTCCACTGTGGTGTGGGGATATGCCATCGCCAGCTATGTGTGGTGGATCGCGATCGGAAGCGGCGGCACCCTAATTTCGGCGATGCTGCTGATCACGCGTCAGCGCTGGCGCGCATCGGTCAATCGCTTCGCCGAGACCATGACGGTTTTCGCGGTTTCGATCTCGGGCCTGTTTCCGATCCTGCATTTGGGCAGACCGCAATACTTCTATTGGCTGGCGCCCTATCCCAACACCATGCTGCTGTGGCCGCAGTGGCGCAGCGCACTAGTATGGGACTTCTGGGCCATCCTGAGCTATCTCCTGTTCTCCATTCTCTTCCTCTATGTCGGCCTGCTGCCCGATCTCGCCACCATGCGCGACCGTGCAACCACCGCCTTTGGGCAGGCGTTCTACGGAGCGTTCGCACTCGGGTGGCGAGGTTCGGCCCATCACTGGCGCTGCTACGAGACATTGCAGATCACACTCGCCGCTCTGGCCGTTCCGCTTGTAGTGTCCGTGCACTCGATCGTCGGCCTCGATTTCGCGGCGAGCCTGATGCCGGGATGGCAGGAGACGATCTTTCCACCCTACTTCGTCGTCGGCGCGCTGTTTTCCGGTTTTGCCTCCGTCATCATTTTGACAGCGCTCGTGCGTTGGGGATTGCGGCTCGAGGCCATCATCACGGTCCATCATTTCGATGCGATGGCGAAGATTCTGCTGCTGGCTTCGATTGTGATGACATGTTCGTACGCGACTGAGTGGTTCATGGCCTGGTACGCAGGCGCCCCGGCGGACCGTTCGCTTGTCACGTTCCTGTTCACCGGAAGCTCTGCACCGCTGTACCGGACGCAATTGCTATTCAATTGCGTGCTGCCTCAGATGCTCTGGTTCGCCGTTGTCCGACGTAATGTCTCGTTTGTAGTGTTGATTGCAATCGGCATCAATATCGGCATGTGGCTGGAGAGAATCCTCATCATCTGGAACACGCTCTCCCACGGCTATGCGGTTTCGCTTTGGCGGCTGTTTTATCCGACGCTATGGGACTGGGCGCTATTGTTTGGTCCGGTCGGCCTGTTCGTATTTTTCTTTCTCTGCTTTGTCCGCCTGATCCCGGCGGTGCCGATGAACGAGTTGCGCAAGCTGTGCCGCGAGGAGCACGTGGCATGACAAAGCCGCTCGTTGCCGAATTCCGCGACGCGGAGAGCTTGCTCGGCGCGGCCGTGCGCCTGAAGCGGGAGGGACATCAGCTTCTAGATGCCTTCACGCCGTTCCGCTTGCCTGAGCTGGACGGCATCCTTGCCGCGAAGCCATCCAGAATCCGGCATTCGATGCTTGTTGGCGGTCTCGCGATGGCGGCTTTCGCCTATTTGCTGCAATGGTACAGTTCGGCGATCGATTACGCGCTCAACACGGGGGGACGGCCGCTGAATAGCTGGCCGGTTTTCCTTCTTGTTCCCTTTGAAGTCGGCATGCTGGCCGCAGCATTGAGCGGCTTCGCGGCATTCCTGTGGAACTGCCGGCTGCCGTGCCTCCATCATCCCGCTTTCGACACGGCGCAATTTGAACGCGCGAGTCAGGACCGGTTCTTTCTTCTTGCCGTGCAGACCGGTGAGGAAGAGCGCAGCGCCTCGCTTCGCGAACTTCTGATGCATTCCGGCGCTCTCGCTGTGAGGGAGCAGGGATCATGAGAAGGGTGCTTCTGTTTGCATTCGCGCTTGTCGTCGCCGGCTGCGACAACCAATCGATGCAGCAGCAGAACCGCTATGACACCTATGCTCCTTCAAAATTATGGCCTAACGGCAGCGAGGCCCAGCCGCTGCCCGCGGGGGTTGTCGCGCAGGGCGATCTTGCCCGTGCGAGGAATGCAAAAGAGCCGCCGCCCGTAACTAACTCCCTGATGCGGACGGGCCGTGAAGATTTCGATGTGTTCTGCTCGCCCTGTCATGGTCTCGCCGGTGACGGTGACGGCATGATCGTTCAACGCGGCTTTCCTGCGCCGCCCTCGTATCACACAGATCGGTTGAGGATAGCGCCGGCCAGCCATTTCTTCGACGTCATCACCAACGGGTACGGCGTGATGTATTCCTACGCCGCCCGCGTTCCCCCGCATGATCGCTGGGCCATCGTTGCGTACATCCGCGCCCTGCAGGAGTCTCGTTATGCTCAAATTGCCGGCGTGCCGCGGGCGCGGGAGAAAATGCCATGAGCGAGCACGTGGCACGTCCTGTCTGGCGGCGGCCAATGCTGATCGCAGCAGTCTACGCGTTCGTAGCCCTCGCCGTCGGCCTCGCGGCGAGTCCAAAATCCGTGATGCAAGGCTGGCTGATCGCGTTCGTGTTCGTCAGCAGTATCCCGATCGGCAGTCTTGTCCTGCTGCTGATCCACCGGCTGACGGGAGGGCGCTGGGGAACAGCGGTGGAGTCGATACTAGTTCCCGCCACTTCCATGGTGCCGTTCCTTGCGATCGCATTTCTGCCGCTGGCGTTCGGTTTGTCTGCGCCGTACCGCTGGGCAGCGGACGCATCGACCCTCCGGCCGGAGGTGGCGCACCTCTATCTGAACCAACCTGCCTTCCTGTTGCGGTCAACGGTTGCTCTGACCGGGTGGTCTGTGCTTGCCATCGCGGTGGTCAAGGGGCGCTGCACGGAGCTGATGGCGGGACTTGGCCTTGCCTTTCATGCGATCGTCATCAGCCTCGTTGCCGTGGACTGGGTGTTGTCGATTGATAGCAAGTTTTCCTCGTCAGCATTCGCCGCGGTCATTGCGATTCAGCAGCTTCTGTCCGCACTCGCCTTTGCCGCAATGGCCGGACCGGAGCCGCGGCAATCCGGCGCCATTGCCGATCTGGCTGGCCTCATCATCGCGACCGTGCTCGGCACCGTCTATCTCGGCCTGATGTCGTTCATCGTCATCTGGTACGGCAATCTGCCGGACAAGGCTGCATGGTATCTGGCGCGGGCACACGGTGGTTGGCAATGGCTTCTCGCGGCCGCCGTCACAATTGGGGCGCTGCTGCCGCTTTGCTTGCTTCTAAACCAGAGCGTCCGTCAGAGCCGTCGCGCGCTTCGCCTGGTCAGCAGCCTGATTCTGCTCGGTGTTTTTCTGCATGTGGCGTGGTTGATCGCGCCTGCTTTCGGGAGCGGAGCGATGGTTGCGGCGCTGATCGCCATGGTCGCCCTCATCGGCATCGGTCTTGGCCTGTTCGATCGCGCTGTTTCCGGGTTGAGCGGAGGCGCTCATGCCAAATGACCGGCCCGAGACACCTGGCGTCGCCACGCGGGCCGTGCTGTTCACGGCGATCGGGTTTTTGGTCTTCATCGCGATTTCGCTGGTTTTTCTGCGCGTCTATTACAGCGAAGAGATCCGTCAGACGATCTTCGTGCCGCCGACCCCGTTTGCCAAGCCGCAGCTTCAGACGAACGATGTCGCCGATCTTGCCAGGCTGCAGGCTGAACAACGCGACAAGCTCAGCCGTTTCACGTGGGTCGATCGCGAGAGGGGCATCGCCACCATTCCGATCGATGAAGCAATGAATCGTATCGTGGCGCGGGGCGCCAATGCCTATGCACCAATCGAGCTGAATATTTCAGCCAACCGACCTATCGGTGCAAACGGAGGAAAGTCGCGGTGAAGCCGCTGTTTGCCGCGATTGTCGTCATGGTCTTTGCGCTAGTTATCATGACCGGTGCGCGGGCCGAATTGACCCGCAGCGAGCTTGACGGGGTGTCGCTCGCGCCGCCAGCCGGTGCGAGCGCGCCGCTTTCGTTGACATTTCGTGATATTGACAACAAGCGCGTGACCTTGCGCGAGGTGATCGGCGGACGGCCGAGTCTTCTATTGTTCATGGACTTCATGTGCCGGCCCATTTGCGGGCCTGCGCTTGCAGAACGCGTTACAACTCTGTTTCGGAGCAATGCCGGTAACGTGCATGGGCTCACCGACGCCCTCGGCTATCGTTATCGATACGATGCCGCCGCGGATCAGTTCGCCCATCCCGCCGGCGCGTTGGTCCTGACGTCTGATGGCCGGGTTTCGAGAAGCCTGGCTAGTCTCGCGCTCAACCCGACAGACCTGCGCCTCGCGCTGGTCGAGGCGGGCGGGGGACGAATTGGAACATTCACAGATCGTCTGTCCTTGCTTTGCTACGGATTTGATGCCGCCCATGGCGTCTACACGCCTGCGATCGCGCGAAGGTTGAAAGTTCTCGCCGGACTCACCGTCATTGGTGTCCTTGGTTCGATCGCGATTCTCGAAAAACGCCGGCGTACGACCAAGGGCGTTGGCTGATGTTGTCCGTCTTTATGCCAATAGCCGCGTCAACCGAGGCCGTGCACACGGACCACATCTACTTTGCGCTTCTGGCATTGTCGGGCGCTATCATCCTGCTGGTAGCGGTGCTGATTCTGATCTTCTCGATCCGTTACCGGCGCGGATCGAAAGCCGAGCGCGGCGCGATGCCGGCGGTCATGAGCAAGCAATTCGAAATCGGATGGACGTCGGCGACGCTGTTCTTGGCGCTATTCATTTTCTGGTGGGTCAGTTCGACCCAGTTGTCGACGCTGGTCCCGCCAGGAAATGCACTCGAAATCCATGTCGTCGCCAAGCAATGGATGTGGAAGACCCAGCATTCAAATGGCGCGCGTGAAATCAACGAACTGCATGTGCCGCTCGATACGCCGGTGCGGCTCGTCATGACATCGGAAGACGTCATCCACTCATTTTTCGTTCCAGCATTCCGGATGAAAAAGGACGTTCTTCCAGGCCGCTATACCGAGACCTGGTTTCGGCCGACCAAGCTCGGGACCTTTCATCTGTTCTGTGCCGAATACTGCGGCAGCGAACATTCGCGCATGATCGGTCGGATCGTGGTGATGCAGAAGGACGCTTACGCTCAGTGGCTCGCCGCGCAGCCACAGAGCGATGGTCTTGCGAAAACAGGCGAGGCGATCTTCCGGGCACGCGGATGCTCCGGCTGTCACTCCGAAGCGTCCACGGTTCACGCCCCCGATTTGAACGGCCTGTACGGGCGCAAGGTTCAACTCGCGGACGGCCGTACCGTCACGGCCGACGAGGCCTACCTGCGCGATTCGATGTTGATGCCGCGGCGGGATGTTGTCGCTGGATTCGAACCGATCATGCCGAGTTACGCCGGGATTCTTGGCGACGGCGACATCGTCTCATTGACAGCCTACATCCGCTCGCTCTCGGCAAAGAAGAAAGACAGGCCATGACCGGCATTGCGATCAGCGGCGAACTTCCGCTTCCCTCCGAACCCAGCTATCTCGGGGCCGGGCACACCGTGTCATCGTGGTTTGCCACGACCGACCATAAGCGCATCGCCATCCTCTATGCGGCGACGATCACGTTCTTCTTTTTTCTCGGCGGCATTGCGATCTCGCTGGTCAGGATCGAACTGTTCACACCGGCGGGCGATCTGCTTTCAGACGATACTTACAACAAGCTTTTCACTTTCCATGGCGTGATCATGGTGTGGTTTTTCATGGTGCCATCGATTCCCGGCACGTTCGGCAATTTCCTGCTGCCGCTGATGATCGGCGCGCGGGATGTCGCGTTCCCCCGGCTCAACCTGTTCAGTTGGTATCTCATACTGGCTGGCGGTGCGTTTACGCTTTATGCGCTGATCGCGGGCGGTGTCGATACCGGCTGGACCTTCTATACTCCTTTCTCCACCATGTTCTCCAATACGCACGTCATCGCAGCAGCGCTCGGCGTGTTCATCGCGGGATTTTCGTCGATCGCCACGGGCGTGAACTTCATCGTGACAACGCACATGTTGCGCGCGCCGGGTATGACCTGGTTCCGCCTCCCGCTCTTTGTCTGGGCGATGTATGCGACGAGTCTTGTGATGGTGCTGGCGACGCCCGTACTCGCCATCACCCTGCTTCTCTTGATCGCCGAGCGCTGGCTAAATCTGCCCATCTTCAATCCCGATTTTGGCGGTGATCCGCTGCTGTTTCAGCACTTGTTCTGGTTTTACAGCCATCCTGCGGTCTACATCATGGTCCTGCCGGCAATGGGGGTGATTTCGGAAGTCATCACATGCTTCGCGCGTCGCCACATTTTCGGCTACGACTTCATGGTTTACGCCATGGTCGGGATCGCAGTGATCGGCTTTTTCGTCTGGGGCCATCATATGTTCGTATCGGGCCAGTCGCCTTACGCGAGCATTGTCTTCTCCTTTCTGTCATTCGTCGTCGCGGTGCCATCCGCCGTCAAGGTGTTTAACTGGACGGCTACCCTTTATCGGGGCCAGATCGGCTTCGAAGCACCAATGCTTTACGCTCTGGGCTTCCTCGGCCTGTTCACGATCGGGGGGCTGACCGGACTATTCCTCGCCTCGATCCCAATCGATGTTCACGTCACGGATACCTATTTCGTGGTCGCGCATTTCCACTACATCATGGTCGGCGGAACGGTGTCGGCTTTTTTTGCTGGGCTGCACTACTGGTGGCCGAAGATCACCGGACGACTCTATCCCGATGTTTGGGCGCGGTTCGCAGCCATCCTGATGTTCTTCGGCTTCAACTTTACATTCTTTCCGCAGTTCATCGTCGGCTATCTGGGCATGCCGCGGCGGTACCATGTCTACCCACCCGAGTTTCAAATCTACAATGTGCTGTCCTCGGCGGGAGCTTTCGTGCTTGCGGCGGCCTACCTTTTGCCGCCGCTTTATCTGGGCTGGTCCTTGATCTGGGGCGGACGCGCTGGCCGAAATCCCTGGAACGCCACCGGTCTCGAATGGAACACGAGTTCACCACCTCCCCGGGATAATTTCCCGGTGACGCCTCATGTCGAAGGGGCTCCTTACCAATACCATCCGGAGGGCTTCGCGCCGGAACACATCGGTGAAAACTATCGCACACAGGGGGAGCAGTTGTGAACACGCCGACCGATGTTCTCCGCCCGCCCTGGAAGGAGCTTTCGCGACAGCGTGAAGCCGCGACATTTGCCCTCTGGGTATTTCTGGCCAGCGAACTGCTGTTCTTCGGCGGCCTGCTGCTGCTCTACGCCGCATACCGCCTTGCCAACCCTGAGGTGTTCATCACGGCGGGCCGGGAAACCGATCTCTGGTACGGCACGGCCAACACGGCCGTCCTGCTGACAAGCAGTTTCACCATGGCCGTGGCTGCCGGGGCTGCCGAGGCGGACATGCGGCGCCTTACGATCTGGTGCCTCGGGGCCACCGTTGTCTTTGGCCTGATGTTCCTGGTGTTCAAGGGCTTTGAATACGCAGAAGACATCCGTAAACATCTCGTACCCGGCGAAAGCTTTGCGCTGAAAGAACCCGCAGCGCAGATTTTCTTTGCACTCTATTGGATTATGACAGCGGTCCACGCGATCCATCTCAGCATCGGTGTCGGACTGATCGGCCGCCTTGCGATATTCGGCGCTTTGCGCAGAGTTCACCTGCGTGAGAATCCGCAAGTTGAGGTCACCGCGTTATATTGGCATCTCGTCGACGTGATCTGGATTATCCTCTATCCGCTAATCTACCTTATGGGACGATCATGAGAGCGCAAATATCCGCGATCTGGCGAAAGAACGGTCTGGCCTGGCTGGCGCTCCTTTCCCTGCTTGGCCTCACCTTTGGGGCGGCGCATCTTCCGTTGGGTATCTTCAACGTGGTGGTCGGACTCGCGATCGCCAGCATCAAAGTCACGCTCGTCGTCGTCATCTTCATGGGGCTCGGCAGTTCACCGTCGATCATCAGGTTAGCCGCGGCGGCGGGTGTATTTTGGCTCGCGATCCTGTTCGTTCTGACTCTCACCGATGTGTTGGCGGGCCGTCAATTCCAGAGCGCCCATTCACAAACGATGGGTCTGGAACAATCGCTCGATCGCAACCGTTGAGACAGATGGAGGCCGTAAAATGTCCAACCGACGCACAGTAGTTGTCACCGGCGCATCCGCCGGCGTTGGCCGCGCGGTGGCCATCGCTTTCGCGCAAAACGGCTGGAACGTAGCCTTGATCTCGCGCGGCAAAGAAGGTCTCGAGAGCGCGCGACGTGACGTAGAGGCGGCCGGAGGTCGCGCTCTCGTACTCGCTCTGGACGTCGCTGATGCCAGCGCGGTGTTTGCGGCGGCGGATCAGGTGATTTCGGAGTGGGGTCACATCGATGTCTGGGTGAATGATGCGATGGTCACGATCTTCGCGCCGGTCAAGGAGATCCAGCCGGACGAGTTTCGTCGAGTTACAGAGGTCACCTATCTCGGGCAGGTCCATGGCACGATGGCTGCGCTCAAGCATATGCGGCCTCGCAATCGGGGTACGATCGTTCAGGTAGGCTCCGCACTGAGCTACCGTGCCATTCCGCTGCAGTCGGCTTATTGCGGCGCCAAGTTCGCCATTCGCGGCTTTACCGACGCGCTGCGCAGTGAACTGGAGCACGAGCAAAGCGGTATCCGCTTGACCATGGTTCAGCTCCCGGCTGTCAACACGCCGCAATTCGATTGGGCTCGCTCGCGGCTGCCGCGCAAACTGCAACCGGTGCCGCCGATCTATCAGCCAGAAGCCATCGCGAAAGAGATCGTGCGCGCGGCACTCGAGGCTCCACGTGAGCTATGGATTGGAAGATCGGCGCTGAAAGCCATATTCGGCGGCATGTTGCTGCCGTTGCTGGGCGATCGAATTCTCGCAAGCGAGGGTTACAGCGGGCAAATGACCAAAGAACCAGCTTCGCCGGACCGGCGTGACAATCTGTTTGAACCGGTTCCGAGCGATCCGGGAGTCCACGGGCGTTTCGACCGCTCTGCTCAATGCGAGGTCGCGAGCTTTGATCCCGCTCGACTACGGGCGGGAATTGCGTGCGCCTTGATCGTCGGCATTGCCGGTTTGATCGCGATCGCGAGTTCGCGACGCGCATGAGCTTATTCCATGAATTGTCGGCATGCCATGAGAACAGTCAATTTCCGATAGAGAGGTCGGTCCTTGGTCGATCATATTGCGGACTACGGAATGATCGGCGATTGCGAAGCCGCGGCCCTCGTCGCGCGGAACGGATCGATCGACTGGCTGTGTCTGCCGCGCTTCGATTCCGACAGCTGTTTTGCCGCGCTGCTTGGAGAGCCGAAAAACGGCAGATGGCAGATCGCTCCGCGGGGGTTGGCCGAAGTCACCGACAGGCGATATCGCGGCGGCACTCTCATCCTTGAGGCCACCTTCACGAATGCCGAAGGAACTGTTCGACTGATCGATTTTATGCCGCCGAAAGGCCATGCCTCGGACGTAATACGAATCGTCGTCGGCGTTGAGGGTCGAGTCACCATGCGAAGCGAGCTAGTGATTCGCTTCGACTACGGCTGCGCTGTCCCCTGGATCAGCCGATTGGAAAACGGCGTACTGCGCGCCATTGCCGGAGCAAACATGCTCCTGCTCAGCACGCCGGTGTCCTGTCACGGCGAGGACATGAAAACCGTGGCCGAGTTTACCGTGGCTGCCGGCGAGCAAGTGCCGTTTGTCCTCACACACGCTCCTTCCTATTTGCCAATTCCGGATTCGCCTGACCCTTTCGCCGCGCTTGTCGAGACGGAACAGTTCTGGCGCAAGTGGTCATCCACATACAAAGGAGCTGGGAAGTGGTCGCAAGCAGCGTTGCGTTCACTGATTACGCTCAAGGCGCTGACCTTTTCGCCGAGCGGCGGCATCGTGGCGGCGCCCACAACCTCATTGCCGGAAAAGATCGGCGGGAGCCGCAATTGGGATTATCGGTTCTGCTGGCTGCGGGATGCCACCCTCACTTTGTTGGCGCTCACGGAATCCGGGTATTTTCAGGAGGCCGGCGCCTGGCGCGACTGGTTAGTCCGCGCTGTCGCCGGAAATCCCGACCAACTGCAAATCATGTATGGCGTCGGCGGCGAGCGACGGCTGTGGGAGTGGGAAGTGCCGTGGCTACGCGGTTTCGGAAATTCAAAGCCCGTGCGCATCGGCAATGCCGCTCACGCCCAGTTACAACTCGACGTCTTTGGCGAATTGATGGACGCACTTTATCAGGCGCGGCGCGGCGGCCTTCCGGCGAGTGAACCTACCTGGGAGATGGAATG
The DNA here is from genome assembly GCF_001896955.1 of Nitrobacter sp. 62-13. Taxonomy (GTDB): domain Bacteria; phylum Pseudomonadota; class Alphaproteobacteria; order Rhizobiales; family Xanthobacteraceae; genus Nitrobacter. Next base: position 23,306 of record NZ_MKRN01000181.1, read on the forward strand.
CGCGCTTCTCAAGCACCTGGCTTTCACCTGGCAACAGCCCGATTCCGGGATTTGGGAAATTCGAGCTGAACCCCGTCATTTCACGTACTCGAAAATGATGGCCTGGGTGGCATTCGATCGAGCCATCAAAAGCGCGCAGGAGTTCAAGCTTGAAGGTTCCGTCGAGGAATGGCGTCGCGTGCGGGACGATATTCACCAAAATGTTTGCGCAAATGGCTATGATCGCGACCTCGGATATTTCGTTCAGGCTTATGGCGGCAAAGAACTGGATGCCAGCCTGCTGCGAATTCCTTCGATAGGCTTTCTGCCAGCGACCGATGAGCGCGTGCGGTCCACCGTCGAAGCAATCGAACGGGAGTTGCTGGTTGACGGATTCGTTCGGCGCTATGATACCAGCCGCGCCGGTGACGGCCTTCCTCCGGGAGAGGGCATGTTTCTGGCATGTAGCTTCTGGCTGGCCGATGCCTATCAGATGCTGGGACGTGTTCAGGAGGCCGAAGCGCTATTCGAGCGGCTGCTCGGCCTTCGCAACGAGCTCGGCTTGCTATCGGAGGAGTACGACCCTGGCAAGCAATGTCTGGTGGGAAATTTTCCGCAGGCGTTTTCTCACATTTCCCTTATCAATACGGCGCATAACCTTTCGCGCGCTGACAAATCATCCGATCAACGCGCCGGCAAGGACGTCACGCCGGATCGGAATCCAGTCCAGCCGTAGAGGTTACGAAAGTCGCGGCATGCAAGGATCCAGATCGAAAGCCTGCGCTGACCAGCGATAGACGCGCCCGCCGCCGGCAAGCCTCTGGCACCTGCAATGCCCCACACCTATCCTTTCTTACCTATTGCAATGCAAATGCCGACCCGTCGCGAAGCTGCTATTCACGACCGCGCCGGCGTCTCCCTTGAGAACCTCCCAGCGGGTGGCGAGACCGTCGCGGCGGAATTGGATATCGAACTTTTCCTGACCAAGCTGAAGATCCTTGATAGTTATGTCCGGTAACCAGTCCGGCAGTACGGGGTCGACATAGAGTTTGTTCTCGGGAGCGTTCGGCTGAAGGCCCAAAATGGCCTGGAGGAAGAAGAATGCCGAGCCGGCCGCCCAGGCTTGGGGAACGTTCGCTCCCAGGTATTGCACCGGGAAACTCATCGCGTTGCGCCCGAGCCCGGCGTAAAGCTCCGGCATTTGATGTTGCATGAAGTAGCTTCCCGCGTTGCTGACAGCATGGGCTATACGGATGGCCTCCGCGGCGAATCCGTAGCGTCGGAAGCCGAGTGCAATAAGGCTGTTGTCGTGCGGCCAAACCGATCCATTCTGATATGAAAAGGGGTTATAGGCGGGATGATCGGCCGACAAGGTTCGGATGCCCCATCCGCTCCACATATCGGCGGCCATGAGCCGGCGCACCACCCTATCGGCGCGATCGGGCGATACGATCCCCGACCACAGGCAATGTCCAGGATTCGACGCGATGGACAGAACCTTTCGTTTATCGCCATCCAGCGCGAATGCATAAAACCCCGAGCTTTCGTCCCAGAACGCCTCGTTGAAGCGGTCGAAGAGTGTTCGTGCCTTTACACGAAGCTTTCCGGCTGCATCCTTCTCGCCGAGTTCGTCGAATATTTCCGCCATCCGCTGCCAGGCGTCGTAAACGTAGCCCTGGATTTCGCATAACGCCTTCGGTCCCTTTACCTTCGAACCGTCTACGTTAAGGACGGCATCGCCGGCATCCTTCCAGCCCTGGTTTTCGTATCCCGCGCTTGAACGCGTCTGATATTCCTGGAAGCCGTCGCCATCGCGGTCGCCATATTGATCAATCCAATCGAGACATCGCTGCGCGGTCGGAAGGTGCCGGTCGAGCAGCGTCCGGTCTCCGGTCGAGCGCCAGGCCGAGTGCAATACGATAAGATAAAGCACGGTGGCGTCGGCCGTGCCGTAATAAGGCGCATGCGGCACGACGTTGAAATGCGCCAGTTCGCCGAAGCGCAATTCGTGTGGGATCTTGCCCGGTTCGGCGTCCCGGAAGTCATCGCATTTCGTGGCCTGGCGAGCGCCCAAGATGTCGAGCGTGCCTCGCGCAAAACTCGGGTACACCAACGCATTCTGCAACGAAACGATGAGGCTGTCGCGGCCGAACAAAGCGACGAACCAGGGCACGCCCGCCGCCGGTACAAAGTCGAGACCGTGGTCTCCCTCGATCGGTAAACGCAGAGAGGCCATATCTTCCACAGCCTGCCGGAAAAGCCGACGAAACCCTTCGTTACTGGTCTCGATTTTGAGAACGCTGTCTTGCCAATTCTCGAGGCCTTGGCCGACCCGCGAGCGCTTGACGTCGGCAATGCACTCGTCAGGGGCCTTGGCGCGAACCTTTCCATCGCCCAATTCAAAGAGAAGGCAAGTATGCCAGGCCTGTGCAGGCTGCAAATCCACTTCGAAGCTGATCCGCCCGTTCGCGTAGACGGGCGTCGAGTCATTTTGCCTGACCGCGACCGACAGTTCGCGGCAGAAATCCTTATTGCGGTAGACGGTCCTAAGCGATGGCGCGTCGTCGCACCATTGCGTCGTGATCCGGCCGCGACGGACCACGCTCGCTGATTTGACATCGAATAGATCAGCGAAGTCGCTCCGGACCATTATTTCCAGTTCGAAGCGGACCGGCACCATTCCGTGATTCACAAGATCGATATCCTCGTGCAATCCGCCATCGATCGAACGGCTGACGGTCAGTTGAAGCGTATGGGGCGGGATGCTGCCTTGCTCGGTGGCGATGGCGGGATTGGTCAGGAATATGCGAGAGGCATAATGGAAAAGATTGCCGCTGTTGAGAAGCTGCCAGGACATGCCATTCGCGTAGATCATCCAGTTGCTGATAAGCCGCGTGTCAAAGAAATACAGTCCCAGCTTGGAGGGACACGGAATCTGCCCGTCGCGCTCCGTGATCAGCACGCTGTGTCCCTGGTTGATGGCAATCTGGGGCGGACCTACTGTGATCTCCAGGGTCAACTTTTTGGTCTCTTCGCTTCATCTAACGGGGCATTATCCAAGTAGCTGGCTGGCTTCGTCTCGGAGGTAAAGCTGCACGTCGGCGACGAAGAATTCTTCCAGCATAGTCCGCTGCGGCTCGGCCACGAAAATGCGCCGTGAAGCGATTTGCCGGCCTTTTAAGCACCGCATCCCGGGAAGTGCATCGCAATATCGACCGAGCAAATGGAAACTGGCCCCCCAATTGCAACCAAGATTGACCTTTTTGGTTCCTTGTTTGGAGTGGGAATCCGGACTCATCGGCGGCGTGCCCAGAGGATGAAACATTCACAACGGCCGGCGTGATTGCTGTGCGCAACCTCGGAACTAATAGCAGTCGCTCGCTTTCAGTCCTCATTCGGGAGGCGCTCAATGAGGGGAGGTTGGATTGACCCTTGGCAATGCGCCCGCGATTCACGAAACGAAGATCGGATTGGGCGACCGGTTCGAATGCACCGCCCACGACCTGGAAGACTGGACGTATTTGAAACGGTCGAAATATCCGAAGCGACAGTCCGGTTGAGAGCCATGGGTGCGGGCTACTGGAACGAAATCGATCGCCTCGTCGTGGTTCAGATCGAAAAGTTCAGTAGTAACGACGCCGTTGAGCGGTTCGCCCAGGTCCTGCGGGGGGCCGTCCGACACGCCGGAACAACGCTCGCTGCAAACGCCGCCTCGTCCGCGTAGATCGGCGGCAGCGGCCAGATCAATCCCGCTTCGCGCGCCCGCAGCAGATAAGTGGAACCGAGGTCTTGCTGATCCGAGATCACTCGGACCGATAAGCCTTGTTCATAGGTTAACCATACTGAGATCAAAACATGATCCAACGGCGCCATCTGGGTCACGCGCCGCCTGGTTTTCATCGGCAGGATCAAGTGGTCGCTATGCACCGGAACGCATGGTCGTCATCACCGGAATGTGCAGGCAATGCGTCAAGGAAGGTTTGCATTGGCTTTTGCCGTAGCACCATCGTCCCTGAGGCGGGCGCGTTTCGTTGTACTCCTTGACCCAGATCCAGCCATCGAGATCGCTCTGCAGCTCATCGATGGTCCGATAGATTTTCTTACGGAACGCCACGCGAT
>NZ_MKRN01000181.1:27442-30598 GCF_001896955.1 Nitrobacter sp. 62-13
ATTCCATTTGTATGCGGACTTCTCGTTTTGGTCTCTTGGTCCGGGGGTGCTCAATGTCCTCGACGCTCAAAACCGTGCGAACTTCGCTATCCACATCCCCGCCGATTCCACTTGCGAGTCCGGAGGTGGCGGAACTTATCGCGTGGGCGTTCCGTTATGCAGCGGCAGCTTCGGAGGTATGGCAGCGATGAACGAGATTGAAGAGCGCGTGCAGGAAATTATGGACGAGTACGGCGAACTGGTCATGGGAGAAGAGCCGCAGGTGGAGGAGTTCAAGAGAGCGGTGCAGGATTTTCTCGAACACGGACCGGGTATGCCTGACCAGCGCCGCCAATCGCTGCTGAAGCACATGAGAGGCTGGGACCCGGAGTACATCGCCTATTTGACCAAGCGCGGCTAGTAAGGCGTGTCCGTGCACGGCCCCAGGCGCTCTCGGGGGCAAAGGCGCCGGCTACCGTGCGGGGACCTGGAAGGGGGAAGGTCCCGTCGGGTTAATATGTAGCATCACGTCATCTTTGTAAGTCCCTTGAAGGAGCTTTGCCGCAGCAATCCCTCAGACGTGATGTCGCGGTACTCTACCTCGGCGGCGAAGAACTGCTCGACCCAGGTCGCCTTGGGCTTCCTGAGAGGCTTGGTGAGCGGTGACTTCGCAGTAGCGACCGTATCGAGCTGCTTGCGGATCTTGCCCGCGGCGATGCGTGACCAGCCGGTGCCGACCTTTCCCATGTAGATCAGCTCCGCGCCTTCCTTCTTGCCTAAATAAAGCGCGGCGACGCCTGTCGGATCCTTGACGAATCCGATTACAAGGAACGCTTGGCGGTCTTGATCTTGATCCAACCTTCGTTGCGCGTGGGTAGGGCGCGTCCGGATTCTTCGATACGATGCCCTCCCAATTGAGCTTCGCGGCATGAGCGAACATTTCGGCGCCGCTGACGATGATGTGCTCGCTGTACTGCAGGGGGCGGCTTCAGACTATGCGTATCGAACAAGCCTTTTGCAGTCGCTTGCGCTCAATCTGGCAAACGGCGCGCAGGTCGTAGCCGTCGAGATAGAGCAGGTCGAACGCGTAGTACTCGATGCGGTTCTGCTTTCCGCCGGGTAGCGCCGTCTGAAGCTCGGAGAAGTTGGTGCGGCCGTCCTCGATGACGACCGCCTCGCCGTTGAGTATCGCCTCGCCCTGAATATCAAAAGCTTTCGTAATTCCGGCAAACCGCTTGGTCCAATCGAGGCCATTGCGCGTATAAGCCGTTGCGCGTCCATGCTTCGCGTGCAACTGCACACGGTAGCCGTCGTACTTTATTTCATGAGGAGAAGCGAACCGCCGGGCGGCTTCGATTTCAGCGTGGCGAGCTGCGGCGGTATAAATCCGCAGGCTTTGCGCCGTCGGCCCGGATGTCGGGAGATTTCGTTCGCCTCGCCACGGACGCCGCTCGCGCGCTCCTTTCCGTTGAGAGAAAGGCGTGAGCGCAAGACGCGTTCTCATCACCGATAATTGCCTAGGCCGCTCGGTGGCGTGAAGAGCATGCGCGTCAATCAAAACGACAGCGAGTCTATTATGTATGCGCTATATCAATGGAACCGTTCGACGCGCGCTATGAAGGCTGTCTTTCAGACTTTTTGTCTGCATCCACGCGCCCAACGAGCGTCCTTGCCTTTTTCCGACGAGTGCATCCGCTCGCCGTCGAACGCAGTGCAAAATATCTCCGCGTGCCATCGTCAGCGAACAGTGCACGACCCGAAACAAGAAGTAGCTGCATATTCGTTCCGGAGATTCATCGTGGAACCTGCACCCGTCGGCTCACGCCGGCCGGATTTTCTATTCCGATCGTAGGTGTGCGTCGATTTAATTTCCGAGCTGGTTTGTAAGTGCGTTGGACGGCGGGATTGGCGCAGTGCTTACCGCGGAGACTTGGCCGCGCCAGATGCAGCTTATCTCAAACCAAGCCTCGGCTTAGGCCAATGCACTGGGTAATGGCGGGAACGCCGTCTTCGGGCGTTGATCGTGAAGTATGACAGCCAAATGACGCCGCGTGTCGGCTCTTAATGTGGACTCGAAGATTCGTTCCTGCACGTCCCTGCGGCAGGGTGCGGCCAAAGCCTGAACACCGCTTGGCCGAGCAACCTTTCGAGCTGCCCATCACACGTCACCCCTTGGCGCTATCGTCTGGACTGCCCTTCATATCTTCGCCACGATCCTGTTTCCCCTTCAACTCTCGTTCTGCAGTATGCCAAAACTCTTCGTTTCGACCTTCGGGTCTCCCGTGCTCTTCCCAAAGCTGATGGGCGCGCTTGCGGACTTCTTCTTCAGATATTTTGGGCGTCATCATCAGGACTCAGGACCTTGTCATCGAATACGGACAAAACTGTTTGAAATAGGTGAGGAAGCGTTCGGCCATCGAGGCGCTATGAGCGCTGGCCTGACGAAGATCATTGCCTCGTGGATAAGCCATGTGCACCTCCGGGTTACGATGGCATAGAACTCTCAATTACCGCGTCGGTTCCCGGCGTTGCTCATTACAGGCCTCAGTGGAAGGAAGAGGCGAGTTCGGCGAAGATACCGCGAAGCTTGACCGGTTCAGATGTGAACCTGTGCTGACACTGATCCGAAAAACACGTTACCATGCGTCACCCGTCACTCTTCGCGACCCGTGCTTGACTGTCGTCAGGCGGCCTACCGACTGAAGCTGCGATCGCAAAGGTAATCGTCTCCATATGTGGAATGGCCCGCGCGACAGGAGCTTTTTCAGTCGATTTTTACACATTTGGACGGTGCGGTCATATGTCCGGCCTTTGCGCTCGGCACATGGCCACTGGCCTCGATGAGATCCACGGAACAAGGAGCTAAATCAATTTTACGCGCTTGAGCGCATTGGAGACGGTAGCTTCACTCGTTTCGGGATTTCGTCCCATGGGTTCATCGCCTGTAGTTGCACCTTGCCCTCTGCCGGCCTGCGCCGATCGGATCGTTGTGGTGGTAACGACGTCCATCAGACGGAGACCGCGGTAATCGCCAGTGGGGGGCGCCGATAAATTCCGCCCTTGTTCAGAACCGCCCAGATGATCCGCGCTGTCTTGTTGGCCTGCGCGACAGCGGCAAGCCTAAAGGGTCGACTTGAACCCCCCAGTATTCGGTACAAGCGCCTTGATGGTCGCCGC
>NZ_MKRN01000182.1:0-8717 GCF_001896955.1 Nitrobacter sp. 62-13
GGCAGCGCAACAGCCAATCTATAGGGGGTCAATTTTGGACGCCGATCCCCCGGCTTACGGGGTCAATATTGCAGGCCGAATGACAGTCCGCCTCAGGCGCTGGATGATCGCATTGGCTTGTGCTCCGGGCACCATCCGCGCGTTGATGTCGTCAATCCACGCCGCCCTTGTTGATGGCAACCGCATAGAAGCCCAACAGCGGATGCGCCCAGCTGGGGGATACCCACGATGAGCTGTCATCGTTCGTTATCTCAGGGCTGTCCTTGACGTGGTCGATGTAGAGCGTGCCGGCGAACTGCACCGTGCCGTTGACGTACAGCGCCTTGGCCGCCTGGTTGTAGACGAACGTGCTCGGCATATTGCGGTACTCGAGCCGCTTATCGAAAGGAACCTGCTTGCAGTACTAGATGGCGTTCGCGCCGTCGAAGAGCTTGATAGGCCTATCGCCGTAGAAAGGGCTGAGGCGGGCGATGCCTGAAAGGTCGATAGCCGTCTGCCATGTATTGCCTGCCACGACAGTCGCGCTCGTGTCGGTGTAGCGCAGGAGCATCCACGGCCTGAGCTGCTCCACCATTGCCTTGACGAGGTTGATGAACTGGAAGAGGACGCTCGACCCTATGGAGGCGCCGCCGTTTAGTCTTCGCAGAATGTATCAAGCTCAGTGCCGGTCCTGCCGCAATGGTATCGCGGCAGAGAGCTGATCTGGTTCATAGGCGCATTCCAAAGATCACCTATTGCTAGCATCGCGATTTGGTAAGTATGGGGCCAACGAGCATGTCAAGCAAAGTGGCGACGAGCTGGACTTCTTTTGTGTTCCGGATCGTGGTCTATAGCGGTACTTCCGCTGCTCAAGATATTGACGTCGCCGATTAACCGAGAACGTGAGCCATGCCGAAGCCGCCAATTGTTGACGTTGTTGCGGAGACAGGACAAGCAGTCGAACCCCCACCACCGGAAATCCTAGAACCGGACACGGATCTCTCGCCGGAGGATATTGAGCAGGCACGCAGGGATTATCTGCTCACGCGATTCTGGATGAGCGCTAAAGGCTTTTGGGGTGCCAACGGCGGCAAGCTGGCATGGGTGCTTTCTGTTGGCCTTATCGCCTTGATTATCACAAACGTCGCGTTCCAGTATGCCATCAATGTCTGGAACCGCGCGATCTTTGACGCCATCGAGACGCGTGACTCCGCCGCGGTTTTTTATCTAACGGGGGTATTCTTCCCGCTCGCAATGGGCAGTGTGGCGCTCGGCGTGTTTCAGGTGTTCGCACGCATGGGCATCCAGCGGCGCTGGCGCGCGTGGCTGACCGATGCAGTGGTATCGCGGTGGCTAACCAACGGCCGCTACTACCAACTTAATCTAGTCAGCGGCGACCACGAAAACCCGGAATATCGCATCGCCGAGGATCTGCGGGTTGCCACTGACGCGCCGGTGGATTTCGCCTCCGGCGTGATAGCCGCATTCCTTTCGGCGGCAACCTTTATCGTGGTGCTCTGGAACATTGGTGGCGCGCTGACTCTGACGGCAGGCGAGTCGACATTTACTATTCCCGGGTTCCTGGTGGTGGCCGCGGTTATCTATGCCGGAGTTACCAGCGGTTCGATGGTCTACATCGGCCGCCACTTTGTCGCGGTCTCAGAGAGTAAAAACCAGGCCGAAGCCGAATATCGCTACGCGCTGACGCGCGTTCGCGAGAACGGCGAAAGCATAGCTCTGTTGGGTGGCGAGGAGGAAGAGCGCAACGGAATCAACAAAACATTCGCCAGCGTAATCAAGCAATGGGCACTTCTCTGCGGTCAGCACATGCGCACCACCGTTGTATCGCAGGGATCGAGCCTGATTGCTCCAGTCATCCCACTCTTACTATGCGCGCCGAAATTCCTCGATGGCAGCATGACTTTGGGACATGTGATGCAGGCGGCGTCGGCCTTCACCATCGTGCAGAGTGCGTTCGGCTGGCTTGTCGATAATTATCCGCGTTTGGCTGACTGGAATGCTTGCGCGCGGCGGATCGCGTCGCTGATGATGTCGATCGACGGGCTGGATCGCGCCGAGCGCGGTGACGGCGCCGGCCGCATCCAGCGCGGCGAGACCGAGGGAGACGCGATCCTTAGGCTTACCGACTTGTCCGTGACGCTCGACGACGGCACTGCCGTGGTAGGAGAAGCGGAAGTGACCATTGACACGGGCGAACGCGTGCTGGTGGCGGGGGAGTCCGGTACCGGCAAAAGCACTCTGGTGCGCGCTATTGCCGGCCTGTGGCCTTGGGGTGGCGGCAGCGTTAACTTCCATCCGAACCGTCGGTTGTTCATGCTCCCTCAAAAGCCGTACGTGCCTTTTGGAACGCTACGTCGTGCTGCCGCCTACCCCGCGGGTGCGGCAGACTGGACTCTCGGAGAAATTGGCGCTGCTCTGGACAAAGTGGGACTTGGTCACCTCAAAGATCGACTGCAGGAAGAGGGGCCCTGGGACCAAACGCTGTCGGGGGGAGAAAAGCAGCGCCTCGCTTTCGCCAGGCTATTTTTGCATAACCCCGATATTATCGTGCTGGACGAAGCAACATCCGCGCTCGACGCAACGAGCCAGGACCAGATGATGGACCTTCTCAATAAGGAGCTTCCTAATGCCACCGTCGTCAGCGTGGCACATCGGGTCGAACTCGAAGCCTTTCATACTCGAAAGATCGTTCTGGAGCGACGCAAGGGTGGCGCGAAGCTCGTGAGCGATATTGACCTCATTCAGCCAAAAGGAAAACGCCGCTTGCTAGGTCGTTTCCTGCGCCAGCGCAAGACATCGCCTTGAGACGTTCACTTTCCGGGTCGGGATGGTGCTACACTTACCGCATACCGCCACGGAAGCGCCGACGACACGCCGGCACTGGCAGGAACTGGTTAAAAAGCCGAGCTCGTTGCTCCATCGGAAGCAGCCGCTGTGCGCTACAAAGAAGTGCTCGTGCGGGCGCTTCGCTTGTCCTTCAGTTCAACCCAGACAGGCGCGTGGTCGCTCGTCTTCGCCCAGCCCCGGACTTTGGCGTCGACATGCGCGTCCGCGAGTTTCGTGGCCAGCTCCGGACTGAGGAGAAGGTGGTCGATGCGCAAGCCGGCGTTGCGTGCGTAGGCGTTACGAAAATAATCCCAAAACGTATAGATCCGCTCGCCCGGGTGAAGGGCGCGCAAGGCGTCCGTCCAACCTTGCTTCAGGAGCCGGAAATAGGCTGCGCGCGCCTCGGGTGCGAACAGCGCGTCGTCGAGCCAGCGCTCGGGCTTATAGACATCGATGTCGGTCGGCATAACGTTGAAGTCGCCGGCGAGCACGACGGGCTTGCCCGACTGCAAGAGCTCCGCAGCGTGGTCGATCAGCCTGTCGAACCAGCGCAGCTTGTAGTCGAATTTCGGGCCGGGCTTGGGATTGCCGTTGGGCAGGTAGAGGCCGCCGAAGAGAATGCCGTTGATCGCGGCCTCGATGTACCGACTGTGCGTGTCGTGGGGATCGCCTGGAAGGCCGCGCCTGGTCTCCTCGATCGGGCCGAGGCGGCTCAAGATGGCCACGCCATTCCAACTCTTCTGCCCGTGCCAGATCGCATCGTAGCCGAGATCGCGGATTGCTTTTTCGGGGAACTTGTCTTGCGGCGCCTTCAACTCCTGCAGGCAAACAATGTCGGGCTGCGATGCCTCGAGCCAGCGCAGCAGGACCGGCAGCCTGCCGTTCACGCCGTTGACGTTGTAGGTTGCGACCTTCACGGCTGTTGCAGGTCCGGCAGGGCCTGGTCGGCGCGACCCCAGCCTGCGAGGGCTTTGGACGCGGCGCGCTTCGAAAGCTCGCCAGCATCGCCGACGCGGAAGTGGGAGGGCTTGTCGATCGTCTTCATCTCCCGCCACGTGATCGGCGCGGCGACAGGCGCTCCCGCGCGCGAGCGCGCGCTATAGGGCATGACGGCGGTCGCGCCGCGCTGGTTGCGGAGGTAGTCGACGAAGATCCGGCCCTTGCGCCGCGCCTTCGAGAGCGCTGCGGTGAAGTGCTCCGGGTCGCTCTGCGCGACCGCCTCCGCGAGACGATGCGCGAAATCCTTCACTTGCGGCCATTCGGCTTTTGGCGTGAGCGGCGCGATGACGTGCACGCCCTTGCCTCCGGTCAGCATCGGGAAGGTCTCAAGCCCGATCGACTTGAGAATGTCCCTGAACTGGAATGCAGCGTGCCGCACGGCCTCGAAGGCGAGGCCTTCGTCGGGGTCGAGATCGAAGATCAACCGGTCGGCCTTCTCGACGTCCTCGATGCGCGCGCCCCAACCGTGGAATTCGATCGTCCCCATTTGCACGCAGGTCATCAATCCATCGGCGTCGTCGACATACAGATACGGCTCCTCGTGGCCGTCCCTCTCGACAATGCCGACGTGGTGGACCGCGTCGCCGAAGGCGCCTGCGTCGTGCTTCTGGAAGAAACACTTTTTGGCGCGGCCTTGCGGGCACCGAACAAGGCTGATAGGCCGGCTGCCGACCCACTGCAGCATGATCGGGCTCACCGCAGCGTAGTAGTCGGCGAGCTGGCCCTTGGTGATGTTCGATTCGGGGTAGACCACGCGGTCGCGGTTGCTGATCGCGACGTTGCTCTTGGCAGGCGCCGGGAGGTCGGCCGCGTGATGCTCGGACTCGATCACGACGGCTTCCGGCCTCTTGTCCTCACGCAGGCCGAGGTAGCTGGGATGCCTGAGCGTGCCGTCCTTAGTCATCTCCGTGTAGGCGATCTCGGCCACGAGCTCGGGGCGGAGCCAGTGCGCGCCCCGGACTTCTCCGTGCGGCGCGCCGGAACGGTCGCGGACTTCTGCTCGAGCGGAGCCATGATCTTCATCAGCCGGCCCAGCTCGGCCGTGTCGAAGCCGGTCCCGACCTTTCCGGCGTAGCGCAATTTGCCGCCGTCGTGGATGGCCAGAACCAGGGAGCGGAACGCGCGCCGTTTGTCCGACGGCATCCACCCGGCGACCACGAACTCCTGGCGCTTGATGCACTTGGTCTTGACCCAGCTGCCGGAGCGCGCGCCAACGTATTTCGATTTCCCCAGCTTCGAGACGACGCCCTCCAGCCCCGCTGCACAGAAGCGTTCCAGCAACTTCTCGCCGCTACCCTCGATGTGGTCAGAGTAGCGGATATGCTGAGCCTGAGTGAGGAGAACAGCCTTCAAACGTGCCTTGCGCTCGAGAAGCGGCAGACGCGCGAGGTTCTCCCCATTCACCTCGAGGAGATCGAAAGCGAAATAGTCGATCGTCGCCGGCGCTGCCTTGAGGGCGTTCTGCAGCGCCTGGAAGTTTGACCGGCCTTTCGCGTCGAGCACCACTGTCTCCCCATCTATCAGCGCCGATTTGACGCGGAGCTTTCTTGCTTCCGCAACAATTCCGGGGAAGCGGTCGGACCAGTCGAGCCCTGAACGCGTGTAGCAGCGCCCCTCTCCGCCCCCGACGGCGAGGAGCGTGCGGTAGCCGTCGTACTTCATTTCATGAATCCAGCCCGCACCCGCCGGGATGGCGTCAACTAGGGTGGCGAGCTGAACAGGCCGAAACGGAGGCGGCGCATATGCCTTAGCGTTTCTTCCGCTTTGAACCGGCTCCATGACGCGGGACTTCTTCTTCGTTGCTATACGCACCATTCGTCCGATCGGCCTTCTTCCCGAATTTGCGATTTGTGAGCGCCCTCGGTATCGTTTCGAAAGGTGCAGTTACTTCGAAAGCTTTCGAGCCGCGGCGTCCAGTCGTTCGCGGTCGTTGCCGATCTGCTTGATCAGGCCCTCAGCCTGTTCTTTCGTGATGCCGTGCTTTCGCGCGAAGTACTCGACCTCGTAGTCCTCGCCGCCTGCCACGCGCTCCCGGTCCGCTGCACCGCGTTTCGATCTGTCGTCAGACATCATGCTCCTCCGTATCCAGCTAACTTTTTGAAGCCTCCGAAGTTTCACCATGACTGTCGATTGCAAGTCGGCGGCGCTCGGCGAAGTGGCCGAGCAGTGCGCGTTCTCGGCGTCAGGCAAGGACCAGGGCAGATTTGGTATGCGCACCTGATAGGAAGCCCGGGACTCCGCGACAAGATATCAGCCGGCGCAAGCGATTTCGTCTATTTCGTGAAACCCGCGCCGACACCGTGATCCCACGGATGGACTAGGTAGGCGCGATCGAGAAAATGGCTCACGGCCCATGAGCGGTGGGTGCTCCCGTTCTGAGATGAACGCCAACTCCTCGTGCTTCCGGCAACCGCTGCCCCCTCGACCATCGCAGGAAACCCCTCCCGGCGCCGCCTTCCGAGCACCGGACCGGGCATTGCCGTCGAACCGGTCCTCGGCAACGATGCGTCCCTGGCGGATGACGATGCGCCGGCGTAGGCGTGAACCTCAACCGGCCGTCCGACGGCAATGGCCGCGGTCGAATATTTGTTAGCATCGGGTAAATAGACCAGCTGGTTGTCGTGCCCCGTTGATTAGCGCGTCGAAATCGTCTTCGGTAAGCGCGGGATGGCTCAGCAGGGTCCAGCGACGGGCTGGATCGCATGCCAGTATTCCTCGACCAGATCGGCAGTCTTTTGGGTCGTATGGCTGGAGGCGATCGAACTCCTTGTCTCGGTGCCTTCCAACTCGACGTAGCTGCCCGGCAACCGCCGGCTTGCCGTGCTGCCGCAAACCGGCATGGCCAGGAGGCTGGTCGCGTTGGCGCGATCCACGCGCCAGCCACAGTCGCACGCGGTCACGTAAGACGCCCCGATTTCACTCGGCGACTTCTACGGCCTAGTTCTTAAGTTCCGCGAATTTCGCTGCCATCGTCGGATTGGACCGAGTCAGCTTCTTAATTGTTACGTCTTGAGCCTTGTCGTTCGCAAGGCGTAAGTTTCGATCGGCTCCTATCAAGGCGTCCTTCGTCTTCTGGAGATGATCGATGGACTTGTCGATCTCATTGATCGCCGTTTGGTAGTGCCTCGAGGCTAGGTCGTAGTTCTTGGCAAAACCGCTCTTGAAGGTCTCAAGCTGATTTTCGAACTGGGTGATGTCGATGTTTTGCGCCTTAACGAGCGCCAGCTCCGTCTTGTATTTCAAAGAGTTTGTAGCCGCGTTCCGAAGAAGCGCAATGATCGGCAAGAAGAACTGCGGCCGGATGACGTACATCTTCGGATAGCGGTGAAAGACGTCGACGATACCGGCGTTGTAGAGTTCGTTGTCAGGTTCGAGCATCGAGACCAGGACCGCATACTCGCAGCCCTTCTCGGTGCGATCCCGGTCGAGCTCCTTGAGGAAGTCCTCGTTTTTGCTCTTCGTGACGGCTTTATCGCTTTCGTTCTTCATCTCGAACATAATGGAGATGATCTCGGTGCCGGCCTCGTCCGACTCTCGAAAGATGTAGTCGCCCTTGCTGCCGGTCCGCGCGTCGTTGTCCTTTTCGAAGTACGCCCGCGAGAAGGCCATCGAGCGCACCCGGTTGAACTCGGTCTCGCAATGCTGTTCCAGAGTCTCACCGACCATCTTGGTCGAGAGCCGGGCCTTCATATCCTTAAGGCGCTCGATCGCGTTATCGCGATCCTTAATCTGCGTTTCGTACTTGTCCTTGAGCGACTGTTCAGCTAGCTGCCTTTCGAGCTGGACCTGCTTGATGCAGTTTTTCAGCTCGTCGCGCTCTCTTTCAACGGTGCCGACCGCCTCTGTCACGGCGAACTTCTTTTCGAGCTCGACGGCCTGGAGCTTGGCCTTCAGCTCCCGGATCTCCTCTGTCTTGGCGGAAGTGACATTATGCAGCTCGTTGGTTAAAACTGCTTCAGCAAGCTCGGAGGCAGCTTTCTTCTCGCGTTCAGCTTGAGTCAGTGCATTCGCAAGCGTGTCACGCTCTTTCTCCACCGCAGCAAGGGCCTCGGTAACCGCGAGCTTCTGGGTGACCTCGCTCGCCTCAAGCCTGGACTTCAGTTCCTGGATTTCGGCATCTTTGGCGGCCGCGGTCATCTGCAAATCGCTGCTCACCTTGGCCTTGGCCAATTCCACAGCGCTCTGTTTTTCCCGCTCGGCCAATTCCAGCCGCTCGTGCAGCTGTTTTTCAAAGTCGCTGTCACGGACCTGCTTCAGGATCTCCGCATATCCGGATTCGTCGACCTTGAAGGCCCTGTTACAGTGGGGACAGATGATCTCGTGCATGTTCCTGTCCAAAGGTTTCGATCGGCTGCTGATATCCAAGCTTCTTGCTAGCCGAGAGCG
The DNA here is from genome assembly GCF_001896955.1 of Nitrobacter sp. 62-13. GTDB lineage: Bacteria > Pseudomonadota > Alphaproteobacteria > Rhizobiales > Xanthobacteraceae > Nitrobacter. Next base: position 8,212 of record NZ_MKRN01000182.1, read on the forward strand.
GCCCTCCGCTCAATTAACAACAAAATTAGAAACATGGCCGTTCGGGCGGTCAAGCTAGACGGAGCGGTTTTGCGCAATTTGCTTTAGCAATCCCCGCCTTTTCACGTTCCAACACAGCATTCGATTGTAAAATTGAAAATGCGATTGGCCGACTACGCCGGCCCACTTGTCCCCGCTCCTCAGAAGGTGCCCAAGCGTGCCTATCCACCGCCGAAACGGACGAGCGGCTTGCTTGCTCCGTACATATCAAACGTTTTGGAGAGCATCAGACCCAGAGCCGCGATGTGCTGGCGCCCGCTTACGCTGCCACCATTCACAGAAGAACAGGGCTCGGAATATCCGGCCGTTGTAATCCCGGTATTCACCGGCAGGTGCAGAGCACAATGCGGGGCGCCCTGCATATTCCTCGTGGGTCAGTATCACGGGGTGCGCGGCATCGCCGGACGGCTGATGCGACTGGCAGACGGCACGCTTCCGTGACGCTGGATCAATCCGGACAAGGCGCT